>CAYLPM010000032.1:0-9247 GCA_964385525.1 uncultured Gemmatimonadaceae bacterium | reverse complement strand
CGGAAATTGGGATCGCCCGCGAAACCGATCACCCGCCCACGCCCCGCCCGCTCCGTGAACAGCACCGGCGTGTCCGCCAGACGCTCCGGCACCTCGGGCCAGAAGTAGCCGGACATCCGCAGCGTCGATTGACCGGCGTAGCGAAGCACCAGCTCACCGGGGCGCACATCGCGCGGCGTCTCGTAGATGCGGTCGGAGTTCACCAGCACCGGGATCTCGAGCTGATCGATCCCCGCCATCAGCGGTGACAGCGTGTCCACTATCGCGCGCGCGATGGCGCCCGGCACGGAGGTCGAGAGCGGTGCGCCGCGTGTCGTGTCCGCGCGCGCGGAGTCGCTGCGCGGACGGAAACGCGAGAGGGTCGACCGCGGCGATGCGAGCCACGACGTCGCCGCATCGAGCGTGATCAAGGTGCCGCCGGCGCGCACCCAGCTCGCGAGTCGATCGCGACCTCCGTCGCCGAGAGCGCCAGCGAGGGCGCCGGAGGACGTGGAGGGGATGACCAGCACATCGAAATCATCCAGCGCCGCGCCCGTGATGGCGTCGACCTCCAGCGGCGTGGTAGGATAGCCGAGTCGCTGGTCGAAGGCGTACCACGCATAGCCGAAGGATTGTCCGTTCACCGGAGCGCCGCTCAGCAGCGCGACGCGCGGGGGGCTGATCGGGAAGACGCTGTTGCTCCCGAGATCGGTGCCCGAGTCGACCGCGGCCGAGGCGATCGCCACGACCGGCGTTCCGGACATCGTGGCGAGTTGCCGGACGCGGTCGTGAATGGAGGAGTCGTTGGCGGCGACCCGGACGACGTAGGCACCGCGCTCGAAATCCCGTCCCGATGCGCGGAAGGCGCGGGGGGCGAACCAGACCCGCACGCTGTCGGCGAGCAACGCGGCGAGCATGCGCACGGCGGCCTCTCCGCCGGGCGCGAAGGCGTAGCCGTACCGGGCGCGGTCGCTCTGCGTCGCGGTGCCCGGCCCGCCGCCACTCCCGGGTCCATTCCCATTGCCGTTCCCCGCCGACACCGTGGCCGCCGGGATCTGCTCCAGTGCGCCCGGTACCGCCGACGTGCCCCAGGTACGCACCCGGAACGTGAACGGCAGCGCCCACGCGGTCACGTCGTAGAACCGCTCCGACTGTCCCGTGCGCCGCCGCTCGAGCTCCTCGGCGATGAAGCTCGAGTCGAGTGGCGCATCGGGCTCGAGCAGCGCGCGCGCCAGCCTGCCCTGCGGCTGCGAGAAGTCCACCACGTACGCGCCATCGGGCAGCCGGACCTGACGGGCGCTGCGCGATCCGTACTCCAGCGCCGCGACGGTGCTGCCGCTGCGCAGCCGCTGGATCTCGATCCCGTTCGACGCGATCAGTCTCGCCAGGGTATCGGCCCGGCCCTGCGAATCGCGCTCCATCACCACGTAGCGAAGTGGCGCACGAGCGCCCTCCGTGATCGCCGAGCGACGATAGGCTAGATAATCGCGCACCAGCGTCCGCGCGTTGCGCGCGGCCGTCGTCGCTGTGGCGACCGACGCCGTGTAGTGGTGCCGCGCCGCGTCCTGGAGCGTCAGCACGGTCCCATCACTCCGGAGAATCGCTCCCCCTCGACTCGACGCCTGCTCGTAGGTCATGCCGACCGCGCCGAGGTAAAGCGGCCACGAGCTCCCATAGCCCGGGTAGAACTCATCGTATCCTTCGCGCCGGAAGAACGACCACCCCCGCTCGTCGAAGGCAGCGATCGTCGCCGTGGCGAACACGTCCCACCACTGGAGAATCCGCTCGTGCACGAGCTTGTTGACCGGGTCCATCGCCGGCGGGAAGAAGTACGTGGAGTTGGATCCCATCTCGTGGAGATCGACCGCGACGTGCGGCCACCACCGCAGCATCGAGGCGGTCCGCGCCTGCGTTTCCGGGTGCGACTGCGCGTACCAGTCGCGATTGAGATCGAAGTGGTAGTGGCTCGTGCGCGGACCCGGCCAGGTGCCGGAGTGAATCCGCGCCGAGGGGTGCGTCGGAACGCCGAGCGAGGAGCGCATGCGCATGACATCCTGCGCGTGACGCTCGTGCCCATCGGGATTCTGCACCGGATCGATGAGCACCACGGCGCTGTCGAGGATGAGCCGCGTGCCGGCATCCTGACCGGCCGCCAGTTGATAGATGAACCCGATCGCCGCCTCCACGCCGGACGCTTCCGGGCCGTGCACGGTGTACCCGAGCCACACGATCGCCGGAAGCCGCTCGGCGATCGCCTCGACGCCGCCGCTGCCCGTCGCCGCGGCACCGGCGGCCGCACCACCGCCGCGCGGATCGGCGAGCCGACCCGCGTCCGCCCGGATCTGCTCGAGGCGCTGCATGTTCGCCTCGCTCGAGATGATCACCATCATCACCTCACGCCCCTCGAACGATCGCCCGACCGTGTCGAGGTGCACGCGGGGACTCGCCGCCGCGACGCGCTCCAGATATCGCATCAGCAGGTGATGCGGCGTGAAGCGCTCCCCGACCTCGTAGCCGAGCACCGACCGGGGCGTCGGTACGGCGGGGTCATAGGTTCCGCCGCCCGCGAGGGCGTGCTGTGCCCGCGCGTCGCCCGACGTGAGAAGGAGGAGGAGGAGGAGGAGGGCGCCGAAGGTGGATGTGGCGTGACGGACGGCTCGCATGCGCGGTGGCTCCGGTAGCGTCTGGTCCGGGAATCTGCGACGCGTCGAGGGGAATGTCCACGCATGCGTGCGTCGCCCGCGCTTCGAGGCCGCGCGGGCCGCGCGGGCCGCGCGGGCCGACGGCATGATCGGCAGCTTGACAGAGCGGCCGCGCCACTGCACATGGTGCGGGTGCCCGCGCCCGCGCAGACACTCACCCGGCGGCTCGGCGCCCTGAGCGGCGCCGCGCTGCTGATCGGTCTCACCATCGGGAGCGGAATCTTCCGCGTGCCGAGCACCGTCGCCGCCGATGTCGGCACGGTGGGCGCGATTGCAGTGGTGTGGATCCTCGGCGGGGTCATTGCACTGTTCGGCGCGCTCTCGCTGGCGGAGCTCGCGGTGATGTTCCCGCGCGCCGGCGGCTTGTACGTCTTCCTGCGCGAGGCCTACGGCCCCCTCCCGGCTTTCCTCTACGGATGGACCGAGCTGCTCATCACGCGCCCCGCGGCCCTCGGCGCGCTGGCCATGATCTTCGCCGAGTATGCGGGCGCCTTCCGCGGACTCGGTGACACGGGCATCCGGCTTCTCGCCGGGCTCGCCATCGCGGGACTCACCGCCGTGAACCTGCGCTCGGTCGTCGCGGGAACCGGTTTGCAGAACGTCACTGCGATCGCGAAGGCCGTGGCGCTGGTCGTGCTCGCGGGCGCCCTCCTGCTGCTCGGCGATCGTGACGAGGGTGCGCTGGCCACGCCGCCATCCTTCGCGCCGACGTCGTGGGGCGGCTTCGGCGTCGCGCTAATAGCCGTACTCTGGGCCTACGACGGCTGGGCCGACGTGACCGCGATGAGCGGCGAGATGCGTGATCCAAGCCGGACCATCCCGCGCGCGCTCGTCGGCGGGACGCTCGCGGTGATCGCGATCTACCTCGTCGTCAACGCGTCCTATCTCTGGGTCCTGCCCGCGAGCGAAATGGCGGAGTCGACGCTGGTGGCGTCCGACGCCGCAGCGCGGACCCTCGGGAGTGCCGGAGCCAGCGTGATCGGAGCGCTCGTCGCGCTGTCTGCGTTCGGCGCACTCGCCGCCGCGATCATCACCGGTCCGCGCATCCTGTTCGCGCTCGCGGCCGATGGACTGTTCTTCGCGCGCGTCGCATCGGTACACCCGCGGTTCGAGACTCCGTGGGTCGCGACCCTCGTCACCGGCGCCCTGGGTATTGCCTATGTTTCGATCCGCAGCTTCGAGCAGCTCGCGAGTGCGTTCGTGCTCGGCGTGTGGCCGTTTTACGCCCTCGCGGTCGCCGGCGTGATCGTGCTGCGGCATCGCGCGCCGACGATGGCGCGAGCGTACCGCACCACCGGATACCCGTTCGTGCCGCTCGCCTTCCTGCTCGCCTCGGCGCTGCTGCTCGGCAACGCGGCGATCGAGGAGACGGGGCTGACGCTGTTCGGCTTCGCGGTGATTCTCGTTGGCGTGCCGGCGTACTGGATCTGGCGACTGGTGAGGGGCATCGAGGAGCGGTAACCGCGATGATCATGACGTCGGATCCTGCCGGCGACCCATACGGCGAGAGCGAGCGCGCCGCCCGTCACTCGCGAGTCGTTCACCGTGGCGGTTGCGTATCGAGCCCCGCCAACTCCCGGGCGGCGACCCGCGCCGCCTCTGCCAGCACCGCCGCCCCGACGAAGATGCTCTCCTCCGCCGCGTGGAACGTCGGCGAGTGGGCTGGGGTCGGGACTCCCGTCGGCTCGCGGGCGCCGACGCGCAGGAAGCAGCCGGGCACGCGCTCGAGGTAGTGGGCAAAGTCTTCGCCGCCGAGGTTCACGACGCCGAACGGCACCACGTTCTCATCTCCGAGCAGTGTGCGCGCCGCACGGCGTGCCCACTCGGCGCCCTGCGGCGGATTGATCACCGGTGGCGTTCCATCGTCGAGAAACACGCTGGCCTCGAGGCCGCAGGCGGCCGCGACGTGCTCGGCCATGCGCGTGAGCTCCACGCGCAGCAGCGCGCGCGTCGCCGGGGTGACCGCTCGCATCGTCCCCGCCAGCACCGCGCGGTCGGGGATCACGTTCGGCGCGCGGCCGGCTTCCACGCGGCCGATTGTGAGCGCGGCGGAGTCGGAGGGATTCACGCGCCGCGACACGATCGTGTGCAGCGCGCCGATCAGCGCCCCGAGGCCGACAATCGGATCCACCGACTCGTGCGGTCGCGCGGCGTGGGCCCCCTTGCCGATGAGCACGATCTCGAACGTGTCCGCCGATGCGGCGAGCGGGCCCGCGTCGGCCACCACCTGTCCGACCGCGAAGCGGCGGTCGACGTGCCCGCCGAAAATCGCCGAGACACCGTCGAGCGCGCCGCCCTCGATCATCGCCTGCGCGCCCGCTCCGGTCTCCTCGGCCGGCTGGAGGATGATCACCACATCTCCGTCCGCCGGCGCGCGCGCCAGCAGATGCGCCGCGCCGACGGCCCACGTCGCATGTACGTCGTGCCCGCACGCGTGCATCACGCCGGCATTCGTCGAGGCATACGGCAGGCCCGTCGCCTCCTGGATCGGGAGAGCGTCGATGTCGCCACGGATGGCGATCACCGGGGCTTCGGGATGGCGACCCCGAACGCGCGCCAGTACGCCGGTCCCGGCGATCCGGTCGAGGCGGATCGGCGCGAGGGGACGCAGCGCGTCCTCGAGCCGCTCCGCCGTGTGATGCTCCTGGAAGGCGAGCTCCGGATCCGCATGGAGCGCGCGACGCAGCGCGACCAGCGTCGCGCGCGTCGGTTCATCGAACGTCGCCTCGACCCGTGGAGGCAGCGTGCTCATGCCACGACCGCCCGCGAGCCAAGCTCCAGTCGTCGCACGGTCAAGGTGTCGATCATCTCGCGATCCGGCTCCACCCCGATGCCCGGACCGTCGAGCGGCACGCGCACCATGCCATCGTCCATCGTCCACTCGGGCTGCACGATGTCCCTGGCCCAGTAGCGGTCGCTCGGCGAGAGGTCGCCGGGCATCGTGAAGTTGCGAAGCGATGCCAGCGCAACGTTGTATGCGCGACCGATGCCGCTCTCGAGCATGCCGCCGCACCAGACCGGAATCTCGTGTTGGGCGCACAGGTCGTGAATCGCGAGCGACTGCGTGAATCCTCCCACGCGGCCCGGCTTGATGTTGATGATCTTCCCGCTGCCGAGGGCGATCATGTCTTCCGCCCGGGACACGTCGGTGATGCACTCGTCGAGGCAGATCGGCGTACGCAGCCGTCGCTGAAGCTCGGCGTGACGCACGATATCGTCGCGACCCAGCGGCTGCTCGAGCATCGTGAGGGCGAGCGCGTCGAGCTGCGCGAGGTGCGCGGCGTCATCGAGTGAATAGGCCGAGTTGGCATCGGCCATGATCGGCGCTTCGCGCCCGAGCGCGTCGCGGACGGCGCGGACATACTCGATGTCCTGCCCCGGTCGGATCTTGAGCTTGATCTTGCGATAGCCGCGCGCCCACGCGGCTCGCGCGCGGTCCACCAGCGCGGACGGCTCGGCCTGGATGCCGAGGGAGATTCCGGTCGCCACCTGCTCGCGGGTTCCGCCGATCCGCCGGGCGAGGGATGCGCCGGCACGCCGGGCGTCGAGCGCCCAGCAACCCATTTCGACCGCGGCCTTGGCCATCGCGTGGCCGCGAAAGTCGCGCTCGAGAAGGGCATGAACATCTTCGGGACGGTCGATCGTGATGCCGAGCACGCGCGGCGCCACCCACTCGCGGAGCGCGAGCCACGCCGTGTCGATCGTCTCGGCGCTGTAGTTCGGCTGCTCCCCCGCCACGCACTCCGCCCACTCGGTCGCGCCGTCCGCCTCGCGGAGCTCGAGCAGCAGAATGCGGCGCTCGTGGCAGACGCCGGACGAGATGCGGAACGGCTCGCGCAGCTGCAGCCGGATCTCCCGCATCTCGATCGAGTCGATGCGAAGCGTCACGACGCCTGCTCCGTCGAACGACGCACCAGGGAGTATGACGCGCGCTCCCGCGTCGCGTCGCGCTCGACGAATTCGACCTCGTACCCGCGCGCGAGCGCCCACTGGAACGCCTCGCGCGTCGACAGACGCCAGCGCAACGCCTCGTCGGGTGAGTGCGCGCGAACGGCGAATACGTCCGCCGGAATCGCGATCGCCACGCGCGCCGGCGGTGCGTCTGGCGGCGCGAAGGCGTACCCGGAAGGATTCAGCTCCACTCGCCGTTCGGCCTCGGCATCCATAGGCCGCAACGCCGATCCTCCGTGACGACCGGCGGCGTCGA
Source organism: uncultured Gemmatimonadaceae bacterium (assembly GCA_964385525.1). Classification (GTDB taxonomy): domain Bacteria; phylum Gemmatimonadota; class Gemmatimonadetes; order Gemmatimonadales; family Gemmatimonadaceae; genus DATKCV01. The sequence continues at coordinate 2,359 of CAYLPM010000032.1, read as the reverse complement.
GATCCCAGGCCACGATGATGCGATCCGTTCCGATCCCGGCGTGCACCGGACTTCCGGTGTCCCCGTACATTTCCGGCACGTATTCCGCGACGCGCGCGCCGAGCACCACGATGTTCAGATAGGCGTTCTTCGCGACGAGCGGATCGTACGTCCAGTAGATCCTCCGCACGCCGAGACGGGCCACCTGCTCGCGCTGATACTCCTTCAGCAGCCGGCCGAGTCCGCGATTCCGTGCCTCGGGGCGCACCGCGAGCATGTCCGACCAGTGCACGGGCACACCGTGCTCGATGCCGGTCATGCCGAAGACGAAGCCGAGCAGGCGGTCGTTCGCGTCGAACGCGCCGGCGGAGACGCCCCCGATCCGCTGCACGACGAGCAGGAGCGGCGTGGGCACGAGTGTCCCCGGCGCATCACCCCACGTCTCCCGCTGTAGCGCGAGGCACGCCTGGAACTCCTCGTGCGTCCGCAGCGGCCGGATCTCGATCGCGCCGGGCTCACGTTCGAGCTCCACGGTCAGCCGAGGCGCTAGAAGCCGACCGCAAGGCCGTCCTTTCGCGGATCGGAGCCGGCGGCCCAGCCACGTGGCAGGCGCATCACGACCTGCGCGCCGCCGAAACCCCACATGAGCGTGTTCTCGTGCACGATCTCGTGCCCCAGCGCGGTCAGTCCGGCTCGCACGGCGTCCGACACGGGAGCTTCGATTCCCACGCGGCGCCCGGAGGTGTGGCGAAAGCGCGGGGCATCGATCGCATCCTGGAGGTCCATGTCGAACACCATCAGGTTGAGCAGCAGCTGTACGTGCCCCTGCGGCTGCATCGCCCCGCCCATCACACCATAGCTGAGCCACGGCTCGTCGGCCGTCGTGCCGTCGGCGCGCGTGGCTGTGCGCGTCACGAAGCCGGGGATCAGTGTATGGAAGGGCAGCTTGCCGGGCGCGACCGTGTTGGGATGTCCGCTGTCGACGGTGAAACCGGCGCCTCGATTCTGAAGCACGAACCCGGTGCCGGGCACCACGACCCCCGAGCCGAACTCCCAGTAGACGCTGTTGATGAACGAGATCATGTTCCCCTCCGCGTCCGCCGCGGACAGGTAGATCGTTTCGCTCTGCGTGATCGCGCGTCCCGGCTCCTGACGCTCGGCGGCGCGATCGGGATCGAGGCGCGCCCGTCGCTGAGCGACGAACGCGTCGTCGAGGAGACGCTCGACGGGAACGTCCATGTGCGCGGGATCGCCGACGAATCGATCGAGGTCGGCGAATGCCAGCTTCTTCGCCTCGATCAGATGGTGCAGGTACGGGGTGGAGTTGTGTCCCATCGATCGGAGATCGTACGGCTCGAGGATGCGCAGCATCTCCAGCACCGCGACGCCCTGGTTGTTGGGCGGCATCTGCCACACGCGGTGCCCGCGAAACTCGACCGAGAGCGGCGTGACCTCGTGCGCCCGCTGCCCGCGCAGATCCTCGAGGGTGAGAAAGCCACCGCGCTCCCGGACATGATCCGCGATGCGCCGGCCGAGCTCACCGCCGTACAGCGCCGAGGGACCTTGCTGGGCGATCGTGCGCAATGTGCGGGCGTAGTCGGGGTTCCGGAACCACTCGCCGGCTCGGGGAGCGCGCTCGCCATCCACGAGGTACGTCGCGCGCGCGCCACCATCGCGCCGTAGACGCTCGACCTCCGCCTCCCACTGCGCCGCGATGATCGGCGAGACGGGAAAGCCCTCGTCCGCGATCCTGGTCGCCGGCTCCAGCGCGCGCGCGAGCGGCACGGTGCCGAAGCGCTCGAGCAGCATCGACCATCCCGACAGCGTCCCCGGCACGGTGATCGGCTCGGCGCCGAAGAGGGGCACCGACCGGTGTCCGCGCCGCACGAGCTCGCCGCGCGTCATGAGCGACCCGGCGCGTCCGCTCGCGTTGATCCCGATGAGCCGCTGCTCTCGCGCGAGCCACACCAGCGCGAACATGTCGCCGCCGATCCCCGTCATGTGCGGCTCGACGACCGTCAGCACCGCGGCCGCGGTCACAGCGGCATCGATCGCATTGCCGCCATTCTGCAGCACCTCCAGCCCCGCGGCACTCGCGAGCGGGTGACTCGTCGCGATGGCGACACGCGGCGCGTAAACCGTCGAGCGTCCCGCCAGCGTGCTCGGTCGCGCACCGGCACCGACGGTCGCCCCGGTCGCCGTGGTCGCCCCGGTCGCCATGGTCGTTTCCGTCGCCCCGGTCGCTGGCGACGTCGATGCCGCGGCGCCGGCGGTCGACGTCGCGTTCACGGAGCCGGATGGCGAGGCGCCGGGTGTTCGCGCCGCGGGCGTCGCGCATGCGAGCGCGAACAACGGTACGATCGCGGGACGAAGCAGCGAA
>CAYLPM010000031.1:0-2010 GCA_964385525.1 uncultured Gemmatimonadaceae bacterium | reverse complement strand
GCGGGCGGAGACGCTCGACCAGCGTCCGGGTGATTTGGAGGAGCTCGCGATCGGCGAGGTGCGGGGGCGCCGGCATCAGTGTCGGTCATTGGCGTGGCAGCGATGACGTGCCGGACGCCTCGGCGAAGAGGCCGGGCACATCGAGCGTGAACGGTTCGGATGCATCGCGCGGATGCCACACCAGTGTCTCGGCGACGTCCGTATCATCCCGGCCAGGTCGCGCGACGCGAATCACGCGGGTCTCGGGATCCACGATCCAGTAGTCCGGAATCGCCGCGTCGCGATACAACCGCCGCTTCTCGACCCGGTCGCGTCGCCGCGTCGTGTCCGAGATGATCTCGACGACGAGGATTGGACGAGGCGCGTCCTCCCAGCGCGTGGGCGGCGTCTCCGGCACCGGACGAACCATGAGATCCGGCTCGACCTCGTCGTCCGTGCCGAACCTGATCACGCTTCGTGGAAAGCAGACGCTGCCCAGCCCGTGTGCGGCCACGTAGGGTTGCAGCCGCGCCGCAATGAGCGAGGCCAGACGCTGGTGCCCCCACGAAGGCGGCGGAGTCACAAAGAGCGCGCCGCGCACGATCTCGTACCGGTTCCCGTCGTCGGGGAGCCGGTGGAGCTCGGCGAGAGTCCAGTGGGCGACTCGGTTTGGCATGGCCATGGGGCGGTGCTCCTCGGCGGCGCCGGTTTCGCGTACATGCGCCAACGTTGCGGCGAATCGCGGACGAGCAGTCATCTCCACGCGATGTGCGGAATCAGTTCCCCGCGAGGAGTCTGCCGAGCGTACGCTCGGCGAGCGGGCCGAGTCAAGGGCGCGTGCAGTAGGACTGCCGAGCACGGCGTGCACGGCATGTACGACGTCCGGTTGGGATCGAGTGTATCACGAACGATCCATGGGACCTCGCTCCAGGCGGTGGCGGACGGCACTCGCCGTCGAGCTGCCGGGCGACGTACCTGGTTCCCGTGCGTGTTCGGCACGACGGGATCAGTGGTGTGGCCGTCCGACACAACCACGTCCCACTCCCTCGGATCTCCACGACTGCGTATCGCCTGCGTCGGATCTACGTCATCGGACGTATGCTCCCGTCGCGGACCGAGCTTCGGTTCACGTCGCTCGCCCTCGGCGGCCGCCACACCTGCGCCATTGGAAAGGACCGGCGCACGTACTGCTGGGGGTATCTCGAGGTGCTCGACTCGACGGTGGCAGGGCACGTGCGCCGGTCGGTGCAGCCGACGCCGCTCGAGGTTCCCGGCGCGCTCGAGCTGGAGCAGCTCGTGGCGGGCGACACCTATGCATGCGGACTGGACGCACAGGGTCACGCGTTCTGCTGGGGCGGCGAGAACCACTGGGGCGAGCGCGGGACGATGGAGTTCAGTGCCACCGACGGGCCGACGGGCGTCATCGGCGGTCATCGCTTCCGCAGGATCACCGCTGGGGCGGGCTTCACGTGTGCGACGAGCCTCGCTGACGTGGCGTACTGCTGGGGGAAGGTAGGACCGCACCTCGGGAGGTGAGCCAACGTCAAACGCGTCCACCTGCTGCGCGGTCCGACGTAGAGCATCTCACTGCCGATGCAGCGATCTTGCCCGGCTGCGTGGAGCTGCTCGACGCGCGCGCGCACGTCGGCTTCCGTGCTGTCGCCGGGCAGGTGCAGGTCGTAGCAGATGTGCAGACCCATCACGGCAACCCGATCAGGGTTCGCGCCGCACGCCGGACGATGGCCGCCCACTCGGCCGCCGCCCGCGCTTCGCTCTCCGTCGGCTCGATCTCGTACGGATAGCGCGAGCGCGCGAGGAGCTTCGTCAGGTCCTCGCAGATCTGGCGCATCTGGTCGTCCGCGCGAATGGCCGGCGCACACTCGCCCAGCAGCGCTTCGAGGTCGTGCGTCCGCGGCGGCGGCCGCCAGTTCCAGACGATCACGGCCTTCAGATACTTCTCCGCCGACTGATGGGCGTGGAATGCCGCTGTGTCGGGGATCGCAACGCCCGCATCAAGCGCGCGGTTCATGG
>CAYLPM010000030.1:0-7851 GCA_964385525.1 uncultured Gemmatimonadaceae bacterium | reverse complement strand
GAGCGGGAGCTGGACGGGCGGAGCGATCTGTACTCGCTGGGCGTGGTGGGCTACCAGATGCTCACGGGCACGCTGCCGTTCGAGGCGGCGAACACGCCGGCCATGCTGGTGAAGCATCTGGCGGAGCGACCGGAGCCCGTGACACGCCGTCGCGCCGACGTGCCCGACGATCTCGCGCGAACGATAATGCTGCTGCTCGAGAAGGATCCCGCCAACCGCTTCCCGGATGCGGGCTCGCTCGCGGTGGCGCTCCAGGATGGCAAGGTCCCGGACCTGCCGCGGACGGCGTCGAAGGCCGCACCGGCGCTGCCGCCGGCGGCGTGGGAGACCCGCGAGGCGGCGGAGCGCGAGCCGGCGCAAGGACCCTCCGAGGTGGAGCTCACCCGCTGGACCGCGCCCGACGTCGAACGCTACCGGCGCAAGCTCGCGCCGTACATCGCCGTCAACAGCGTGATCATCCTCGGTGCGATCTTCACCGGCATGGATCTGCTGTTCGTCACGATGATCTGGACGATGATCCTCGCGTACCAGTACGCGAAGCTGTGGACGGAGGGGTACGACTGGCGGGATGTCTTCCGGCAGCCGCGCGACCGCGAGTTGATGGATGTCGCGACCGAGACCGTGGATGACATGCAGGCACTGTTCGACAAGGACAAGCGTGCGAAGGTGAAGGAGCGGACGCGCGCGCGCCGTAACCGGCACAAGCAGAAGGCCCTGCCGGCGGCGCCGGCGGCGGCGCCGCGGGCGGACGGCGCGGATGCCGGATCGCAGGCCGCGGTCGTCCGGCAGGCCGCGGACGATCGCGACATGATCGTGCAGCTCGTCCAGTCGATGCCGCGCTCGGAGCGGGAGATGCTCGGCGATGTCGTGCCCTCCGCGAAGGCGCTTTACGAGCGGGTGGAGTCGCTGGCGGCCTCGCTCGATCAGCTCGAGCGCGGACTCGACACGGCCGGCGTGCAGTCGGTGAGCCGCGAGATCGAGACCCTCGAGGCGCAGGCGAATCCCCTCGACGAGCCGGCGAGCGAACAGCGGGTGCGCCGGCTGGCGCAGCTCAAGCGGCAGCGCCGCTCGATGCAGGAGCTGGAACGCCGCCGGGCGTCGGTGGCCGATCGGCTCGAAAGCTGTTCGCTCGCGCTCCAGTCGATGCGCTTCGACATCCTGCGCCTGCGCTCCGGCACGCAGACGACGCAGCAGGTGACCGCGCTCGCGCTCCAGGCGATGGAGCTCGCGCGCGAAGTCGACAACGCAATCTACGCCCACGAGCAGGTGCGCGGCCTCACACGGGGCGGCGCGACGCCGCGCGAGAGCCGCGCATGAGCGACTCGCTCCGCGAGCGCGTCGTCGACGCGATCGGGGATCATTACGAGCTCCTGGATGAGATCGGACGCGGCGGGATGTCGGTCGTGTACCGCGCGCGCGACCGTCGCCTCAACCGGGACGTCGCGATCAAGGTGCTCCCGCCCGAGCTCGCGTACGACACGGCGATCCGCACCCGCTTCACCCGCGAGGCGCAGACGTCCGCGCAGCTCGGCCATGCGCACATCGTCCCGATCTACGACGTCGGCGAGTCCAGCGGCATCGCGTATCTCGTCATGGCGCTCGTCTCCGGCGGCAACCTCGGCGCCATGCTCGCTCGCGCGCCGCGCCCGCCGGTCGATGAAGTGCGCCGGTTGGTGGGCGAGGTCGCGGACGCACTCGCGTACGCGCATCTGCGCGGCGTGATCCATCGCGACGTCAAGCCGGACAACATCCTGCTCGATGCGGATAGTGGGCGCGCGCTGGTGACCGACTTCGGCATTGCCCGCGCGATGGAAGCGGGGACGCGACTCACGGTCACGGGCATCGCCGTCGGCACGCCGACGTACATGTCGCCCGAGCAGGCGGTCGGCGAACGCGAGCTCGATGGACGCAGCGACATCTACTCTCTCGGAGTCGTCGCGTATCAGATGCTGACCGGCCGCGTGCCGTTCTCGGCCGGCAACTCGATGGCCTTGCTGATGAAGCACGTGACGGAGCGGCCGCGGTCGATCGCCGAGCTGCGTCCGGAGGTGCCGCGGGCGCTTCGGGAGGCGATCGAGCGGGCGCTGCAGAAGTCGCCGGAGGATCGCTGGCCGTCGGCGGCGGCGCTCCGCGACGCGCTGAACGTCGATGACGCGGCGCCACCGACCTGGCGTGGCGAGCGGCGTGAACCCATTCGCTACCCCTCGCCGCGGCCGGATGGCGCGCGGCGCGAGCGTACGCCGCGCCCGAATCTGCCCGCTCCGCGCAAGCCCGATGAGGGGATCGTGCTCGAGCCCCCGCACCTGGCGTCGCTCGCGCCGGAGCACCGCCAGGATCTGCGGCTCTGGCACGGCCGGATTCCCCTGCTCGAGCGAGTGAAGACCGCCCGCCGGTACGCGCTGTCGACGATCATCATGGCGGGCGCCAGCCTGGGGGCGTTCGTGGCCGGCGCCGAGGAGGGCATCCCGCCGCTGATCTTCGCTCCGATCGTCCCGATGTACATGTCGGTCAAGCTGTGGCGGCGCGGGAAATCGCTGCGGGCGAGCGGTCTGAAGCTGCGCCGCGTGTTCCTCATGCCGCGGGCGAAGTGGGCGCTGCCGAAGCCGCCGGCCCACCCGACTCAGCAGCAGCTCGAGAAGCTCGCGACGCGCGAGCTGCTCGAGGGTCCGCACGGCGCGGCGATTCGCCGCGCTGCGGAGGATCGCGTGGCGATTCTCGACATCGTCACGAAGATGCCGAAGCCCGATCGCGCATTGCTCCCGGAGCTCGAACCGACGGTCAATGCGCTCGTGGAGCGCGTGGCCACGCTCGCGCAGATGCTCCATCGGCTCGATCAGAGCATCGATCCGCGGTTGCTCGAACAACTCGATGCCCGCATCGCGGAAGTGGAACGCGAGCGCGAATCGCCGGAAGGCCAGCGCCGGCTCGCGCTCCTGCGGCGGCAGCGCGGGACGCTGGACGAGCTCATCGAGCGCCGCGCGGCGCTGGCGCGGCAGATGGACAGCGCCGGGCTCGCGCTCGGCAATCTCCGCCTCGACCTGATCAAGCTGCGATCGTCGGGGCTGCAGTCCGCGCTCACCGACGTGTCGACCGCGACCCAGGAGGCGCGCGCTCTCTCGCGGGAGATCGGCGACGTCCTCGACGCGGCGGCCGAGGTGCGAGCGCTCTAGCCCGCCGGTTTCGCACGGCGCCCACCCGCGTACGCCGTCCGTTCGTTCCCCCGATCCACTCACGCCACTTCATCCGGAGGAGACCTATGAAGATGAGACTTGTGCTCGGCGCCCTGGCGCTCGTCGCCGTGGGCGCGTGTGCCACGAGCGGCGCCGGCGCCGGCGCCGGCGCCGCCGACACCGAGGCCGAAGGCCAACGCTCGAGTCCCTACGTCATCACCGAAGCGGAGATACGCGCCGGAAACTTTCAGTCCGTGTACGAGGCCATCGAGCAGCTGCGTCCGCAATTCTTCCGCGGCCGGAGCGCGCGCTCCATGGGCGGCACCTCCATTCCGACGATCTACGTTGGCAGCAACCGGACGCCGGACGCGCAAACGCTGCACAGCCTCTCGCCGAACGGCGTTCGCGAGATCCGCTACCTGACCGATCTGCAAGCCAATCAGCGGTTCGGGCCAGGGCACGACAACGGCGCGATCGTAGTCACGCTGCGCTGAGCCAAGCGGGGACACGTCGGGGGGAGGAGGTAGCGCACTTCGCGCGGGGCGGCGACTCGCTAAGTTGTCTGACCATGCCGAGCCGTTCCTCCTCCCTCAGCCGTGTGTGTCTCATCCCCCGCTCGCGGCCCACCGCGGCCGCGGCGCTCGTGCTCGTCGCGCTGGCCTGTGCGCCCGGGAGCGAACGGCCGGCGAGCACCGACGCCGATACGACGCGGATCGACGCGGTCGCAGCGCCGAACGGCGCACCGGGGCCGAATGGCGACGCCCCCGAGATCCCGGCCGACTCGCTGCTGCGGCCCGATGCGCCCCTGATGGCGCCGCCCGATGTCGTGCGCGGACTGTACGTCAATCGCTGGGCGGCGATCGGGACCCGGCTCCGGCAGCTCATCGAGGTCGCGCGGACAACCGAGGTCAATGCCCTCGTCATCGACGTGAAGGATGATCGAGGGTACCTCCTGTATCGCTCCGGCGTGCCGCTCGCGCGCGAGATCGGGGCCGACACCGTGATGCCGATGCCGCACGCCCGCCTGCGCGCGATGCTCGACACGATGCGGGCGCACGGCGTGTACCCAATCGCGCGCATCGTCGTGGTGAAGGACCCGCTGCTCGCGGAGGCGAAGCCGGCGTGGGCGATCCGGCGGCAGGACGATTCGACGCGTCCGTGGCTCGATCGGGGCGGCAAGCCGTGGCTGGATCCCCATCATCCGGACGTCTGGACCTACGCGGCCGACATCGCCCGCGAGGCGGTGGCACTGGGCTTCAGCGAGATCCAGCTCGACTACGTGCGCTTCCCCGACGAACAGCGGCTCGTCCGCGAGGCCGCGTTCCCGCTCGCGGCCGGACGCGCGCGCGCGCAGGTGATTCGCGAGCAGCTCGGGCGCATGCGCGACACGCTGCGCTCCACCGGCGTCCCGTTCGCGATCGACGTCTTCGGCCTCACCACATCGGACACGACCGACATGGGTATCGGCCAGCGATGGGAGATGTTCGTGGACCGCGCCGACGCCGTGCTGCCGATGATGTATCCGTCGCACTACTCGCCGGGCAACTACGGGCTCGCGAGTCCCAACGCGCAGCCCTATGCGGTAATCGAACGGGGACTGCGCGACGCCAAACGACGGTCGGCGGGCGTGGAGGGGGCAGGGGCGATCATCCCCTGGTATCAGGACTTCACGCTCGGCGCGCCGCCCTACGGGCCGGCCGAAATTCGCGCGCAAATGCAGGCCGGCTACGACAACGGCATCCGGAGCTGGATTCTCTGGAATCCCGGAAGCCGCTACACGCTCGGCGCGCTGCGGCCGGACGGGGAGGAGCGAAAGCCGGATCGCGACGCGGACGGCGAGCGCCCGGTTCCTACTTCCCCTGCCGCCCCGCCGCGTCGCTGATCCACCCGGCGATCGCCTCCACCTCGCGATAGAGCCGCGGGTTTCTCACATCCGTCACGAGAATCGCGTTCTCCCGGACCTGATTGTTGCCCGCCTGCCGCACCGGGGATCCTTCGGGGACGGTGTAGCCCGTGACCCGCATGCGCGAGCCGCGCATGAACGACAACGGCTCGACGCTCACGCGAATCACCCACTGCGCGCCTTCGCCTTCCTGGCGAGCGTGCTCGGGCACCGCGCGAACGTCGGTCATCAGCTCGCCCTCACCGAGATGGTAGACCCGGAAACCATGGTGCTCGAGCTGAGTCGTCGCGAGGCGCAGCGCGGTGTCGGCCGACAGGCCGACGGTGGTCGTGACGTGTCCATTCTCACTCCGCCAGAAGGCCGGCGAGCAGGCGGCAACGAACATGATCGCGAGCGCGCAGGCGGCGGCCGGACGCATCAGGGGGCGCATGCAGAGTCCTCCGGTCGATGGAAATGTGTCATCGACGGGACTGTTCTGCACGCCATAGGCCAGACCGGTTGCGGCCTCCCTGCGTGGGTCGCCTCCGCCTTCCGGCGACCGCCGACGCGGGCCGACGGTTCGCGGTCCTCAGCTCCCCTGGGAGCGCCTCCTCGACGCCGCGCCCCCGACCAGTGCTCCGACCAGCAGAAGCTGGCCCGCGAGTGCCAGCGGGTGCGGCCAGGATCGGCGCGGATGCGCGTCGTAGGTCGCGCGCGCCCAGTCCCGCGTCGACTCCGCCAGTGTGATCCCCATCACCTCGGAGAACGCGGCCTGGGGCTCGAGAGGCGAGCGCCAGAAGCGGCCGAAGGCATCGGCACCCATGTGCTGCTGCATGTCCGCCAGAAACCAGTGCTCGGCGGGTCCCAGTGGCAGGCCGAAGCCGGATCGCCCCAGGTCGTCGGCGCTGAGCCACGGCGAATCGCGCCTCACGCCGTCGAGTCGGGGAGCGCCGAGCGCAGCGATACAGCTCTGTCGATCCCCCTCGGCGCATCGGACGAGGTCCCCCTGCAGAAACGCGCGCTCCATCGACCAGCCCGCGCGGCGTAGCCAACGTCCGATCGCCGTGCGGGGCGTGAAGCGAAATCGATTTCGCTGACCGTCCGATTCCGGCGTCGACGCTCGCAGGCCGAGGCTGAAGTCCGTGGTCGCCAGCCAGCGCTCGATCTCGGTACCCGGTGGTCCGTGTGCGCCCAGGAACGCGCACGGACCGAGGAAGGAGCCGGCGGCCCGGTCGACGATGCGCTGCAGCTCGCGTCCGCTGTCCGGTGAGGCGATCGACTCCAGCGCCCGGTCGCCCACTCGGACGATGGCGAGGCAGGTGCGTCCGTCGGTCGCCGGCGGAAGCACGTACTCCACATCGATCCAGCCAGCCCGCGTGTAGCCATCGCCCCAGTGCTCGAGGCTTGCTCCCGTGTCGGCCAGTACGCGTACGGCCACGCGGCCGCCGTCGAGACGTCCTCCCGCACCACGGAGCTCGCGCGCGATGTGGTGATCGATGCGCTCGCGCATCCGGATCGGAATGTCCGGATCGTGGATCGTGACTGGAGCGGCGCCGGGCGATGTGTCCGATCGTGCCGCTGCGCCGAGGCGACGCATCAACGAGTCGCGCCGCTCGAGCAGCGCGAGCGTCATCGTCTCGCGCCGCAGATGCGTGCGCAGGCGATCCCGCGCCCGCGTCTCCGGCGTCGTGGCCGAGGGTCGGCGCGGCGCCGGCACGCGCCCGGCGGGCGGGAGCTTCATTGCGGCGATCGCCGCGCACGCGAGCAGCGTCCCGAGGATCCAGTGTCGTTCGCTCAGCGCCATCTGGAGCTCCGCGTAGCGAGGAATCCGAAGAAGAAGGTCCACATCACGGCCATGGCGCCCGTCTGTGCAGGGAGACCGGCGCGCCGTGGTTGTGCGGCGAGCACGCGGGTGCGCCACGCCGACAGCAGCGAGTCCGGCGGCACACCGGCGGCCTCGCTCAGCCGTCGATCCATCGGCGCCCCGGCTCCGAACAAGGCTGCCGGGTCGCCGGCCACCAGCGCGCGACCGTCGCGCGATGTGCTCGACGTCGCGCGCCGTCCCGCCTCCGGCGTGCGTCCGGACGCGATGAGTCGTTCGAAAGCGTCGCGGCCACCCAGTTCGGTGGCGACGCGGACGAGCGCGTGGCGTGCCTGCACACCGAGCGGCGTCGGAACATCGGCGGGCGCGAGCGCGCGAAGCACGACGTCGCAGGCGGTGTCGTCGCCGGCGATGCACGCGTCGTACGACGACGGCGATGCGACGCGCAGCCGCCAGCGCCGGTTCTCCACGATCGCGCGCCGCCGTGGCGCGTCGTACCAGCGCCTGATGGCATCCGGCCCCTCCACCAGCAGGAGAGCCTCGCGGCAGTCGTCGAGCGCGCCGAGCAGGCAGCCGCGCGCCACGCGCGAGGGTGAGGTCACCAGCTCCTCGTAGGTGCGCGCGAACACTGCGTCGTGCAGCGACGTGGTGCCGTACCTGCCGATCCACCCGCGCAACGCCGGATCCATGGCCGCGTTCAGGCCGTTGATCGCTCCGTTCAGGAGTCGCCGCTGGATCGCGCGATGCTCGAGCGGCACCACGACGGGTCGGGAGTCGTTCGCCCGCATCATGGTAATGGCGCCGGCCGAGTCCTGTACGCGCGCGGCCGTCGGCCCGGCGCGCAGGATCATCGGCGGCATCGCGAGTCGCTCGGCCGCCGATCCGTACGCGCCATCGATCAGCGACCACGCCTCCGCCGCCGCGCCCCGCGCGAGCTCCGCCTGCGCGGGATCCACGAGGAGCACGATCGCCCCGAC
>CAYLPM010000029.1:0-3276 GCA_964385525.1 uncultured Gemmatimonadaceae bacterium | reverse complement strand
CGACGTATATTCCCCACCCACTCCCCTCCCTCAAGCGCAGCCGAGTCCAGCGACCGTGGCCCGAGTCATAGCAATCGCCAATCAGAAAGGCGGAGTCGGGAAAACCACGACCGCCGTGAATCTTGCCGCCAGCTTCGCGGTGGCCGAGCAGCGTACGCTGCTCATCGATGGTGACCCGCAAGGAAACGCCACGAGTGGAATCGGCATCGCGCGCGATCAGGTCGGCATCACGCTGTACGACGTGATCATCGGGGAAGCTCGTCTCGACGAGGCGATTCACCGGAGCGTTCAGTTCAAGCACCTCGACGTCGTGCCCGCGACGACGGACCTCGCCGGCGCCGAAGTGGAGCTCGTCGGACGATCGGGGCGCGAGCGCGTGGTCCGCGAGGCCCTGAGCAGCGTGAGGGACAAGTACGACTATGTCCTCATCGACTGCCCGCCATCCCTGGGCCTCATCACCGTCAACATGCTGGCCGCCGCGGACGCGCTCATCATCCCGTTGCAGTGCGAGTACTATGCACTCGAGGGCCTCTCCCAGCTGCTCAACACCGTGCACCTCGTCCAGCGCAGCGTCAACGAGCACCTGGCCATCGACGGTGTTCTGCTGACCATGTACGACGCTCGACTCAACCTGTCGCGCCAGGTCGTGACCGACGCACGCGAGTACTTCGGGACCAAGGTTCTCGAGACGATCATTCCTCGCAACATTCGTCTGGCCGAAGCACCCAGCTTTGGCAAACCGATCATCCTCTACGACGTCGCTTCCGTCGGCGCGCAGGCCTACATGGCCGCCGGCCGCGAAATCCTCGAGCGCCACAAGAACGAGCCTGAGCCGCACGACGGTGACAGGACTCGCGTCGCGCTCGTCCAACAGTGACCCGGGCAACGCGACGCATGCCGCACCCCGTGCGCTGCGGTGCCAGTCCGGCCGGGCCGGCAGGCTCCGCGGCCCAGTCCTCCCACCGGCCGCAGGTCGCTTCCGACGCTGATCGATGACTCCCGAAAAACCCAGGCGCCTCGGCCGCGGCCTCGAGGCGCTCCTTGCCGCCTCTCCGACTGCCCAATCCCCGTCGCGCGTCGACGCGGCCGCCTCTCAGCGAATCGCGATCGCGCAGATAAGCCCTAATCCCTACCAGCCGCGCCGCGATTTCAAGCCGGAAGACCTGGCGGATCTCGAAGCCAGCCTTCGCATCAACGGACTGCTGCAGCCGATCACCGTGCGCCCCGCGAAATCCGGCGCCGGCTACGAGCTGATTGCCGGTGAGCGGCGGCTGCGTGCCGCGTCACGACTGAACTGGACTGACATCCCCGCCAACGTCCGCGAGGTCGACGACCGCGCGCTTCTCACGCTTGCCCTCGTCGAGAACCTTCAGCGGTCGGATCTCAACTCGATCGAGGAGGCCGAGGGTTATCAGCGTCTCGCCAAGGAGTTCGGCCTCACCCAGCAAGAGGTTGCGGACATTGTCGGGAAAGATCGCTCCACGGTTGCTAACTCGTTGCGGTTGTTGCAGTTACCGCCAACCATTCAAGCGATGCTGGTGGATGGCCGGCTTTCCGCCGGGCACGGCCGAGCGCTCCTCGCGCTGAGCGACTCTACCCGGATGACCCAACTGGCGACGGAGATTTCGGAGCGCGGTCTCTCCGTTCGGGAGACCGAGCGAATGGTGCGGCACGCACTGTCGATCCCCTCGCCGCATGCGTCCGTACCGGCCGACGGTGCGGCCGGACAGATACCGCCGACGACGTCGTCCCCCGAAGTACGGCGCATCGAGGACCAGCTTCGTCGTCACTTGCAGACCGACGTCCAGATCACCCTCTCGGCCAAGGAGAAAGGGACGCTGCGCATTGCGTTCTACTCCAGCGATGACCTCGAGCGGGTGCTCGACCTGATTCTCGGACCTTCGCGGGAGACGCTGTAGGATGGGCAGGCAGAAGCGCACCCCGGCTCGGGGCTACGGCAACATTTACACGCCGCACGCCGGCTCGATGATCATCCAGGTCCAGCGTGAAGGCGGGCTCGCGAACCGCACCATCGTGCTGAGCGAGCGCGCCGTGCGAATGCTGCGATTCCTGCTCTCACGAACGGGCGTCGCACTGACGATCATCTTCGTGGCCAGCTGGATCTTCTTCGCCGTGCAGACGCTCCGCGTCCCCTCGCTCACCGGGCAGATCGAGACGATGACCGCCGACGCGATGAAGATGGACACGCTGCAAGTCACGCTCGACGAGCTCTCGCGACGATACGAGCAGGTACAGCGGATGCTTGGCGCGGGCCCGGTCGAACCCGCAGCGGCGGCGCTCGACTCCGCCTTCATGACGCCGCCGGAGCAGTGGCCGCTCTCGGGCGGGTACGTAACGCGCGGCAGCGGCGGCGAGAGTCGCTACCAGGGCCCGCATCCCGGTGTCGACGTCGCGGTCCCCGTCGGAACGGAGATTCGTGCCGCGGGCGGTGGCTTGGTCGTCGAAGCGGGTGAGAACCCGGAGTACGGCAAGTTCGTACGCGTGCAACACAGCGATCAGTACGAGACGCTCTACGGACATACGAGCAGTCTCCTCGTGCGCACGGGCGATCGCGTGACGAGTGGGCAGCCGATCGCCTACTCCGGCAACACCGGGCGTTCCACGGGACCGCATCTCCACTTCGAGGTCCGGCGCGCCGGCAAGGCCGTCGACCCACTGCAGATCATCAAGAAGGGGTTGTGACATGGCGATCTTCAACAAGGACTCCGCGGAGCGGGCAGGGGACTCGCGCCCGATGCCGGCGGCGGCGGGAGATGGCGCGCTCTCGATCATTGCCGCCGGGATGACCGTGCACGGCGACATCGAGAGCAACGGCGTCGTGAAGGTGGAGGGACGCGTCGAGGGAACGATCCGCGCGGCGCGGCAGGTGCTGATCGGTCGCCAAGGGGAAGTGAAGGGCGACGTCGAGACGCCGGAGGCGGTGATCGGCGGCAAGGTGGAAGGTTGCATCACGACCACCGAACGCATCGAGATTCAGGGCACCGCGATCGTCAACGGTGACGTCTTCACGAAGGCAATCCTGATTCTCGAGGGCGGCCGCATCAACGGCGCGGTGCGAATGGACGAGAAGGTCGCTCGTCCGCGCACCGGAGACCACAAGGCGGTCGCGGTCGTGCGCTAGCTAGCGCGCTGCACCCCGATGGGCGTAGAATGATCGGAGCGGTCGTCGGCGGTGCGGCCGACGCCCCCGCCCCGGATTACCCCACAAAATACCCCTCCCCCCCCCCCCCCCAGGCCCCCAGCGATCCCCCAGGA
>CAYLPM010000028.1:0-5201 GCA_964385525.1 uncultured Gemmatimonadaceae bacterium | reverse complement strand
GAACAGCGACGGCCAGGTCGTGGGGTTCACGATGAACACGTGCATGCCGAGCGCCGTCAGCAGGTGCGCCAGCGCCGCCTCGGAGCCGCAGCCGTCGCCGTCGGCGTTGATGTGCGTCGTCAGCGCGACTCTCAGCCCCGGGCGCAGATGCGGCACGAGCTGCTCGATCGCGGCTCGGCGGTCCGGTCGGACGGCGAGCAGGTCGGAGTGATTCACGAATGCCTGTGGGGAGAGGTCATCGCGCGCGCGGCGCGCGAGTATCGCGGACTGCGTACTGCTTGGACGGCATGGAAGCCGAAACGCCCGCGGCGGTGATCGCGTCCAGGGGCTCGAGCAGTACGCAGTACCCGGCTTCCCTCACAACGAGTAGTTGGGCGCTTCCCTCGTGATCGTCACGTCGTGGGGATGCGACTCCCTCAGCCCCGCCGCAGTGATGCGCACGAACTCGGTCTGGGTGCGCAGCTCGTCGATGTTCGCGCACCCGACGTAACCCATCCCGCTGCGCAGGCCGCCGACCATCTGGAAGAGCACGTCGGCGACTGGCCCCTTGTAGGGGACGCGACCTTCGATCCCCTCCGGCACGAGCTTCCGCGGCGACAGCTCACCCTCCTGGAAGTACCGGTCGGCGCTGCCATCCTGCATCGCGGAGAGACTCCCCATGCCGCGCACCATCTTGAACCGCCGCCCCTCGAGCAGGAACGCCTCGCCCGGGCTTTCCTCGGTGCCTGCGAGCATCGAGCCCATCATGACGCTCGAGGCACCCGCGGCGAGCGCCTTCACGACATCGCCGGAGTACTTCACGCCGCCGTCGGCGATGACGGGGGTGTCGCCGGCGCCCTCGACGGCCTCGAACACGGCCGTGAGCTGCGGCACGCCGACGCCCGTGACGACGCGCGTGGTGCAGATCGAGCCCGGGCCGACGCCGACCTTCACCGCATCCACGCCGCGCTCGACCAGCGCCGCCGCGGCCTCGCGCGAGGCGATGTTGCCCGCCACGAGCTGGATCTCCGGGAAGCGCTCGCGCACCACCGCCGCCGCCTCGAGCACCCCGATGCTGTGCCCATGCGCCGTGTCGATCACGATCGCGTCGACGCCCGCGTCGATCAGCGCCCGCGCGCGATCGAGATAGTCCGCGCCCGCGCCGATCGCGGCCGCGACCCGGAGGCGTCCGTGCTGATCCTTGTTCGCGTTCGGGTGCTGGCGCCGCTTGTGGATGTCCTTGACCGTGATCAAGCCGCGCAGGATCCCCCCGTCGTCCACGACCGGGAGCTTCTCGATCCGGTGCTTGCCCAGGATCCGCTCCGCCTCATCCAGCGTCGTTCCGACCGGCGCCGTGATCAGGTTCTCGTGCGTCATCGCGTCCTTGAGGGGACGATCGAGACTGCGCTCGAACTGCAGGTCGCGGTTGGTGATGATCCCGACGAGCCTTCCCTCGCGATTCACCACCGGCACGCCCGAGATGCGGAACCGCATCATGAGCGCATTCGCCTCCCGGAGCGTCGCCTCGGGCGTGAGCGTGATCGGATTCAGGATCATCCCGCTCTCGGAGCGTTTGACGCGATCCACCTCCGCCGCCTGCCGGTCGATCGACATGTTCTTGGGCAGCACACCGATCCCGCCCGCCCGCGCCATGGCAATGGCCATCTCGCTCTCGGTGACCGTGTCCATTGCCGCCGAGACGAGCGGGACGTTCAGCGCGATACCGCGGGTGAATCGCGACTCGATCGCGACGTCGCGCGGGTGCGTGCGCGCGTGCCGCGGAACGAGGAGCACGTCGTCGAAGGTGAGCGCCACCGCCTCGCGCACGCGCGCGGCGCCTGAGGGTCCGGTATCGATGCGCGACGGCCCGCTTCCGGGAGTCTCCGGAGAAGCGGGCCGTGATGCTGGTCGAGTTCTGGTCGCCATGACAAAAGCTAGTCCTGCATCATCGGCGGGTAAAGGGGAGCGTGCCTGCTCACACGACCATCCCCCTGAGCCGCCGCCGGATCCGTCGCGGCAGGAAGAACGACGCCGCCATCAGCGCCATCCGGAGATTCTTCCGCGACAGGTCGCCGGGGTCGCCGTGCCAGTGCGCCAGAACCACGCGGTGGCCGGCGTTGGTGATCAGCCGCTCGATCGAGGCGATCAGCAGAAAGGCATCGTCCACCTGGCCGAAGAACGGCAGGAAGTCGGGGACGAGGTCCAGCGGCGAGATGATGTAGGCGATCGCGCCGACGAGCAGCAACTTGTCCAGCGCCTCCACCCGGCGGTCGGTCACCAGACCGAACAGCAGACGCAGGTAGTGAGGGAGCTGCATCACCACGTCCATCACCGTGCGCTTGGCGCCCCGGCGCGGTTCGCCGGCCTCGACGGCTTCCTCAGCGGCGTCGAGATCCTCCTCGACCATGGTCGCCTGTTCGGATGACGCTTCCGTCGCGCTCGCCGCGGCAGTACGCCGCCGGCCGGTCCGAGTGCGACCGCCGCGTCCCCCGCTCGACGATCCCTTCTTGCGTGCTGGCGTCACGATCTCCTCTCCCCGGGGGGCTGGTTCGGTGCACCGGTCGCGCCGGTCGGCGCGTCTGGCGCAGCGTCAGTGGGCGGCTGCGTCACCGAGGGCGCGGCAGCAGCCGGCGTCTCTCCGCCCGCCTGCCCGGGCGGTCTGCCCGGCTGGCGCGCGTTGCCCACGAAGTCGTGTGCAACGGACTTGCCAGCGGCCGCCACATCGCTCGCCACCGACCGGCCGGCCGCGGCGACGCCCTCGAGCACGCCCATCGCCTTCCCCAGCAGTCCCATCGTTTCGGCGACGGTGGACGCCGAAACCTGCCCCGCGCGCAGGCGGTCTTCGACCGCCTCGGCGAACCGCGTGAAGATCCCCGGCGCCGACTCGGGGCGCTCGGCATACTTCGTCTCCAGAAACTCGACGAAGTCGAGCACCTGGTAGAGCCGCTCATCAGAAAGGGTGTCCAGCTTTCGCAGGATGCGGTCGCGCAGGTACTCGTTCATTGCGGCGGCTCCGGACGCGAGGTCAGCCTCGCCAGCGGGCTCGCCGACCTCGCGCGTCGATGTGGGAGTAGGGCGTGTTGTAGCGGCGGCTGGTGTACTGTCCGAGCCCACCGGCCAGGTCGGGATGTTCACGCTCCACCTGCTCCACCGCAAGTGCCACGACCTTCACATCGTTCGACGTGAAGCGGCCGTCGCCGTCGGCATCGATCGCAATGTCCACCGCATCGCCGTGCTGGTGGCGGCTGTCGGATGCCGCGAGGCTGACCGTGGAGTTGTACGACGGGGTGCGGTAGCCGGCGCTGATTCGGAGCCGCATGTCCAGCACCGCCGTGTCGCTCCGCATCGCGACGAGCTCATCGAGCACCAGCTCGATCTTGTCGAGCAGCCTCGGGCTCATCGCCAGGTATCGCGGCCACTGGCTCTGGCCATCGCGACTGAGGAGATCGCCCAGCCGCAGGTGCTTCGACACCGGCAGCGACGCGAGCTCGTCGTCGAGCACTTCGACGAAGCCCTCCGGATGATCGCGTTTGCCACGGACGCGCTCGGATAGATACGTCCCGATCCGGTAACCGTTGAGCACCGGGCCAGTCTTTTCCGCGAACGGAATCAGGACCGTGACGACGAGGTCATCGAGCACCTGTCGGTCGGTCCCCATCGCGATGGCCAGCTTGTAGAACCCCGGCTGGTCCGGCGCCACGACCATCGCGCCGGTGAACGGGCGGAGCGAGTCCACGGCGACTGTGTCGAGGACGCGGACCCACTGATACTCGAGCGCCGTGGGATCGCCTTGGACCTCGAGCGGATACTCGATCGAATCCAGCGGCAGCGCGAGCCGCACGCGAACCTCGCCGCTCTTGCCGAACGCGACCGGCGACACCTGCACCAGCGGCAACGTCACCGCGGTGACCGTCTTGTGCGCGAACGGACGGCCGAGGAACGTCGGCGGAGTATGGAACTGGAGCACACCGATGGCGGCGACGCAGAAGGCGAGGACCGATACGATCCCGCCGCGGCGGGCCAGGCGCCGCGGCGGGGTCCGGTTCTCCTCCGCCATCAGATCAGCCCCCATCGCGCGCGCGAGCCGCGAACGTCCACGTGCGCGAACGGACCGTGCGCCGAGGTCGCCTGGTACACACCCACGCCGCCGAGGAGCTTCGGGTACTTCTTCTCCACGCGCTCGGCGGCGGCGTGGATCACCTGCGCGTCACGGTGGTCGACCCGACCGTCGCCGTTGAGATCGTCCATCCGGCCGTTGCCGTCGTTGTCCACGAAGACGTCGGCGGCATCGCCGTACATGTGCCGGCTCAGCGACGCGCGGCCGGCGGTGCTGCCGCCGTTCGCGTTGTACTGTGGCGTGCGGAAGCCGGACATCACGGTCATCCGGGTAACCGGAATTCCGCTCGCCTTCAGCTCGTCGATCACGAGCTCGAGCTTGTCGATCAGATCGAGGTCGAGAACCAGATACTTCGGCCAGACGTCGTTCTGCCCCTTCGTCAGGAAGTCGCGCAGGCGGAAGTGCTCCGAAACGCGCTCGTCCTGGTTTTCGGGCGTGACCTCGATGAAGCCCTCGGGATTCGCATACGCCGCCGAGATGCCGCGCTGGTGCTCACCCGGCCACGAGCCGATGCGGTACGTGCCGATGCGGCCGTTCCGCTTCTCGGCGAACGGGATCATCGTCAGGAACGAGAAGTCGCGCTTGGCGTTCTGAACGTGGAAGATGCGGGATCCGCCAGTCCGCGCCGCGCTGTCGCCGAAGAACTTCGCGAGGACCGGGATCGACAGATCGCCCGCGGTCCTGGCGAGAAAGCGCATGTGCAGCTTGCCGCTGAGTCCGAACAGCGAGTCGGACAGCAGGACGGCCTCATCGGTGTCCGCAACGGCGACCGTCGCGACCGCTGGACGCACCAAAGCATCGGCACCGGCGCCATCCGACGCGATTCCACCCGCGGCGAACGTTGCGACCGTACCGACACCCAACATGGCGAACGTGCGCCGCAAACGGCGCATGCGAGATGCGAAATTCTTCAACTCTGCCTCCCTGGCAACCAGACTGACGGTGGCAAGTACACCGTCTCTCGGCTTTGCGTGCCGGACGACTGCCGGCGTGCCCTTTTCAGGAAGTCCCCCGCGAGTGGGGGCTGATTCCGACTACTTCGACACCATCGAGCCCTGCTTCGTTGCCCTCGACTGCCTCTTGGTCCCGACTCTAAAGATAGCGC
>CAYLPM010000027.1:0-1854 GCA_964385525.1 uncultured Gemmatimonadaceae bacterium | reverse complement strand
GTGGAAGCGGTCCACGTGCCAGTTGGTGACGAGCGCCATGCGCGGCACGGTGCCGCTGTCGGGACGCACGGTGTCCGCGAACAGCGGCGGATGGATCGGCAACGCGGTAGCGCTGTCCAGCGCGATCCACCCGGTGACGATCACGTCGAGCTCGGCGCCGTGTGCACGCATGGCCGCATCGCTCGTCGGATCCCATGGCGCCGTGAACGCCCAAAGCTCGAGGGGTTCGCGCGCGCCGGACATCGCGCATCCCGAGAGCAGCGCGATGAGCGAAAGCCGGGTGCGGAGATGACGGTGGTTGCTGCGAACTCGCATGTGAGGCGGAGACTCGAGAACGGACCGGATGCTCGGCCGGGCGCCGAGGCGAGCCGTCGGCGACGCGCCGGCACGCGGTCTCGCCGTCAATCGTCGTGCCACGACCGTTGGTGTCGCGTCGCGCTACTCGGCGTTCCGCCGGATGTGATCCAGCACACGGAGGTGAATGCGCGCGATCAGCCAGTCGGAGATCGCCCCCCAATAGGGGTCCGGCTGGATGCGCAGCTCGTACCACGTGCTCCCCTCGAGGCGCGTGCGCCCGTCGGGGAGCGCTACGAGCCGGAACTCGCCGCGTACGGGGCGCAGGAAGTCGTCGAGATGCGGAGGCGATACGTCGTCGCGGAAGGTCCACTCACGAAGCGGCGGCGGCGACTCGACGACATCGAATGCCAGGCGACGCCCCGGCTCCCAGTGCGTGATGGGCTCGACGAACGCGCCGGTGGAGAACTCGCAGTACCGCACGGCGCCGACGCCGCTCCCGGCGATGCGGGCGCTCGTCGGGTATGCGATGCCCGCGCGAAACCAGAGCTCCGTCGGTTCGTCGAGCGCAGGAAACGCGATCACGTTCGTCCAGACCTGGTCCGGGCTCGCGGCGATCTCGATGCTGGATCGCACCTCGCGCACGCGCGGCGGTGTACCGTCGCCCTCGAGCAGTGCGACCGATGGCAGAGCGAGCACGACGACTGCGGCGTGCGAGAGCTCGCTGCCGCCGCGCGTGGCGATCACGCGTCCGAGGACACCGCCGATCAGGCCGAGCGGAATGCCCAGCGGCAGCGACATGAGGAGGCAGACCGCGCCCTCCTCGCCGAGGAGCAGCGCGGCGCCGGCGACGAGGGCGAGGGTCATCAGCACGACCTCGTGCGTCTCGCGCCGGGTCGCGGGAAAGCGGCGGTTGAGGAGCCAGGCGGTGATCGCGCCGAGCACCACCGGCGTGGCGAGGAAGAGCGCCATGCCATAGCTGTCGAGCAGTTCCACGCTCAGCACGATCATGCCGAACCCGATCAGCAACCCCGCACCCATCGAGAGCAACGCGCGCGGCAGCCGATGATTCTCCGCTTTTGGCTGTGCCAGGTGATGCCGCTGCTCCGTGTCCGTCGGCAGCACGGAGAGCACCGCCATGAGCAGGTAGTTCAGGTACGGCACGAAGAAGAGGAGCGTGAGCCATGCCGAGCGGCCCGCATCGAGCGCGCGCCGCATCGTCATGGTGGTGCCGATCCAGATGAAGGGGAGGGCCCAGGCGGCGAGCGCGAACATCACGTACGGCGGGTCGTCGCCGAAGGCGGAGTTGACCCGATACGAGAGGGTGCGGACGTAGTCGAGGGGCGTCCAGATCTCGCCGCTCAGGAACCACACGATGGCGGCGTCGCCGACGTACTTGACAACGGCGAGCGCGAGCCCGTGGCGGAGATAGACTCCGCGCCGGACGGGCTCGTCAAAGGTGAACCAGAAGCGGAGGAGACGCGTCAGCGCGATCACGGGGTCGGGTCGCCGCCCGGCGGTGGATTGTCGTCCTGCGGTGGTGAATTCGAGGTCGGCGCC
>CAYLPM010000026.1:0-4495 GCA_964385525.1 uncultured Gemmatimonadaceae bacterium | reverse complement strand
TCCTGGAACTCGCCCAGCTCCTCACGCGCGCGCTCGAGCGCCTTTTCCTTGGAGACGAAGTCGACGCTCGCGACCTCGGGAAATGCGGCGATGTCGCCCATCGCCGCCGCGACCGCCTCGGGCAGGGCACCGTCGGCCAGGAAACCGCGGATCTCCACGCGCTCCTCGACGTCCTGGAGCGCGTTCCGGATGTTGAGCGCGACGAGCCCGAACAGTCCGAACGCGAACAGCGAGAACGCGATCGTGGTGATGCTGAGTGCGCTCAGGATCGGTGCGCGGCGAAAGGCGATCAACGCTTCGCGGATGGCGAGCATCAGGCCAGTCCCTCCCACGCCGAGGTTGCCCGGAGGGTGGCGGAATCATGGATGATCCGCCCATCGGCGAGCTCGATCGTGCGGTACTCGGCGCGACGGATCAGATCGAGGTCGTGCGTCGCCATGAGCACGGCGGTGCCGGAGGCGTTGATCTCGCGGAGAAGCTGGAACACGCCGCGCGTCGCCCGCTCGTCGAGGTTGCCCGTCGGCTCGTCGGCGATCAGTACCAGCGGGTCGTTGACGAGCGCGCGGGCGATGGCGACGCGCTGCTGCTCGCCGCCGGAGAGCTCGTGGGGAAAGGAGCCGCTCTTCGACGCGAGCCCGACCTGTGTCAGGAGCCGGCTCACCCGCGCCGGAATCGCGCTCCTCGACGCACCGGTGACCTCGAGGGCGAACGCCACGTTGGCTTCGGCCGACCGGTCCTCGAGCAGGCGGAAGTCCTGGAACACCACGCCGAGCTTCCGGCGGAGCTGCGCGACCTCGCCGCGCCGCATCTCCAGTGAGTTCATCTTGCTCACTCGTACCTCGCCGCTCGTCGGTCGTTCCTCCATGTAGACGAGCTTGAGGATCGTGCTCTTGCCGGCGCCGCTCGCGCCGGTGAGGAACACGAACTCGCCCTTCGCGACCTGGAACGAGACGTCGTCCAGGGCCAGCCCGGTGCGCGGGTACTCCTTGGAGACGCGCGTGAACTGGATCATGGGGTCACGCCGAAGCCCACGGCGGACGCGATCACGCCGAATTCCGCGGCGGACGCGATCACGCCGAGTTCCGCGGCGGACGCGATCACGCCGAATTCCGCGGCGGACGCCATCATGCCCGCGCTCCCGCGACCGGGGCGGCCGGGCCGCCGCCGTCGTCGGACTCGATCAGCCGCCAGCTCGTCGACGTCGTCACCGTGTCGATGATCGCCTTCAGCATCCCGATCAGGATCGGGCCCAGGATGATGCCGGCGATGCCGAACGTGTAGACGCCCGTCACCAGCCCCACGAACATCCAGTAGAAGTTGAGCACGCGCGAGCGCTCGGCGGCCAGCTTCGGACGCAGGTACGTCGAGATGAGCAGCGTGTTGACGACAAATCCCACGACGAGCACCACCAGCGCCGCGAGGGGCGCATCACGGAAGATGATCAGCCACGCGGCGACCGGCACGTAGACGCTCCACGAGCCGACGACCGGGAAGAAACCGATCACGAACGCCAGCACGGCCAGCACGGCCGCGAGGGGGACATCGAAGATCAGGAAGAGCGTGAACACGACGCCCGTCTTCAGCAACTGGGTGACGAGGGTCGAGTAGACGGCGCCGTACAGAACGCCACGCACGTTGGTCTCGAGCGCGGCCGAGAGCTCCTGGTACCGCGGCGGGATCTTGGCCCGGAGGTAGCGCGCGATCGCATCGCGGTCGATGAGAATATAAAACGCGGTGAACAGGAAGATCGTGGAGGCGATCGAGAAGCCCACGACCGCCTCGCGCAGCTCGTCGGGCAGCCCCGCGCCGTAGTTCGCCGCGCGCGCCACCCACGCCCGTACCGACTCGGTCGAGACCCGCTCTCCGACGAAGACGAGCCGCGCCAGCGCTTCGTCAATTCGCTGCGCGATCTCCATCTGGTTCGCCGCGACGTAGCGGATCGCATCCTGGAGCTGGACGTAGCTCCAGGCCACCAGCCCCAGCAGTGGGACGAGCACCAGCGCGAGCGTCAGCAGGGCGGCGAGCGGCACCGCGCGGACCACGCGCACGAGCCGCTCGTGCAGCGGGCGCAGATAGGTCGCGGCCACCATGCCGAGGATCGCCGCGATGATCACCGTCCGCACCATCCACACGAACAGCGTGAACACGACCGCGAACAGGATCGTCGTGATCAGGATGCGGCGGAACTCGGGAAGGGTGAGGTCGGACACCCGCGCGTTGACCCGGCGCTCGACGCGGCGGCGCTCCTGCGCCATCGGGCCCTCGCCCGCTTCCATCAGCGGAGTGCCTGCTCCATGTCGGCGATCAGATCGTCGGCGTTCTCGAGGCCGATGCTCAGCCTGAGGAATCCGTCCGGCACTCCGACTCGCGCGCGCTCCTCGGCGGACAGGCCCGCGTGCGAGGTGTAGCGCGGCTCGGACACCAGCGTGTCGACGCCGCCGAGACTCGCCGCGTGCGTGATCAGCTTGAGCCGGCGGAGGAACTTGTCCGCCGCGCGGCCGCCACCGGCGAGCTCGATGCCGACCATCCCGCCGAAGCCGTCGAGGATCGTGCGGGCGATCGCGTGGTCGGGGTGGCTCTCGAGGCCCGGGTAGTGCACCACCTTCACCTCCTTCCGCGCCTCGGCCCACTCGGCGATTCGCATCGCGTTCTCGTTCTGGCGGCGCACGCGCACGTCGAGCGTCTTGATCCCGCGCTCGAGCAGCCACATCGAAAACGCATCCGGAGCCTGTCCCCACAGGATCATCTTCTGCCGCACCTCCTCGATGTACGAGGCCGTCCCCATGACCGCGCCGCCGAGCGCGTCGTGATGTCCGTTGAGATACTTGGTCGTGGACTGGATCACGACATCGGCGCCGTGCTCGATCGGACGGAAGTTGACCGGACTCGCGAAGGTGGAGTCGACGACGAGCGCGAGGCCGGTCTCCTCGGTGAGGTGGCTGACGGTGCGGAGGTCGAGCACCTTGCAGGTCGGGTTGACCGGAGACTCGAGGAAGATCGCGCGCGTCTCCTTGCGCAGTCGCTTGCGCCACGCGCGGCTCTCCAGCGGATTGACGAGCGTGACATCGATGCCGAGCGTCGCGAACTCCTGGGTCAGCAGCTTGTGCGTGCCGCCGTAGATCCAGTGGCTCGCCAGCAGGTGATCGCCGGGGCGCAGGAGCGCGAGCAGCGCGCACGCGGTCGCGCCCATCCCGCTCGCCAGCACGAGCGCGGCCTCGGATCCCTCGAGCAGCGCGAGCCGTCGCTGCACGACCTCGGCGTTCGGGTTGTTGCCGTAGCGCATGTAGCGCAGGCCTTCACTGGTCCCGAACTCCTGGGTGAAGTTGACGCTCTGGTAGATCGGCGTGACCACCGGCGCGTCGGCCGGGAGCGGCTCGGCGCCGCCGTGAAGGGCGATGGTCGACAGCCCCTGGGGGCGTGGCTTGCGTGGCATTGCGCTCGGAATCTCCGGCCGCTCAGACGTAGGTGCGCCCTTCGGGAAAGTCCAGGTCGGGCTTGATCACGCGAACGACCTCGGAGGGCGATGCCCCGACGACGTCGCGCAGGATGATCATGCCTCGCCGGACCGAATCATCAACGTGTACCGTGGCCAGCTCCTGCCGCCGCGGCCCGTACACCCAGGCCAGCTCGCCGTCGAGCAGCAGCCGCAGCGATGCATCGTTCGAGTTCATCCAAACCGCCGGCCCCCGTTCCGGATCGCCGCGCCGCGTCGCGATCAAACGCTCGACCTGGAGGGGAGGACTGTATGATCTGGATTCGGGCAAGGGCGGGCTCCGCTCGGTGTGTTGCGTACTACTCAACCGACTTCGGGTTTCGGATGGCGTCAGGCCCTCCGGGGGACCGCAGAGGACGCGGAGGGGAGAGAGAGGACCGCAGAGGAACGGCACACCGAGCCCGATTCGATCGGCACGAGCGGCGGCTGCCCTAGATGACCTCTTCGGGAGAGCTTGCCGAACACTTCGCGGCGCACCGCGAGTCGATCGTGGCGAAGCTCGTGGCCGGGCGCTGGACGCCGACGCCGGTGAAGCGGGTGGAGATCCCGAAGCCGGCAGGCGGGGTGCGGCGGCTGGGGATTCCGACGGTGATGGACCGGCTGATCCAGCAGGCGCTGTTGCAAGTGCTGGGACCGATCTTCGAGGAGGGATTCAGCGAGTCGAGCTACGGATTTCGAGCGGGGCGCAGCGCGCGGGAAGCGGTGCGAGCGGCGCAAAGGTACGTCGAGGAGGGGAAGAGCTGGGTGGTCGATATCGACATCGAGCGCTTCTTTGACACGCTCAATCAGGATCTGTTGATGGACCGTGTCGCGCGAGTGATACGGGACAAACGGATCTTAAGGTTGATTGGACGGTATCTGCGAGCCGGGGCGCTGGTCGGGGCGGAATGGGAGCCGAGCGAGGCGGGGACGCCGCAGGGCGGGCCTTTGTCGCCGCTATTGGGGAACATCTACCTCGATGAGTTGGATCGCGAGCTGGAGGGGCGTGGGCTGAGCTTTTGC
>CAYLPM010000025.1:0-1938 GCA_964385525.1 uncultured Gemmatimonadaceae bacterium | reverse complement strand
GCATCGATCAGCCCCGGCGTGACGTGCTTGCCGGTCGCGTCGACGATCACCGCACCGCGCGGGGCCTGAAGATTCTGGCCGATCCGGGCGATCTTGCCGCGGGTGACGAGCATGTCGGCGGTCTGGAGCGTGCCCTGCGAGCCCTGCGTCCAGATCGTCGCGTTGCGGACGAGCACGTTCTCGGGCTGGGCCGGAGGAGTCGTGCGCCCGTACTCCATCGACGGACGGAGCACCGGCAGGTCGAGCGCGGCCCTCGCGCTTGCGGCCACGGTGCTAGCATCACCGTCCTGCGAGTTGGCCCCGGAACGCCCGGCGCCGTTCCCGCTGGTCGCCGGCGCGTCGCCGATCCGCTCCGCCGTGAAGTTGAAGCGACGGCCATCCGGCAGCTCGCCCCAGCCGTACATCGCAATCGGCGCGGCGCTGGCGGAGAGCCGGATGGTGCCCTCGTGTCCGAACGCGTCGCCGGGGAAGGCGATCTGGAGCTGCGGCGCCGCCCCCGTGATGCTGGCCGAGGAGAGCCGGGCCTCGCCGAAGGTGCCGGAGAGACGGGCGGTCGTGCCCGACAGCGTCAGCGTACCCTCGAGCGGCGTCGAGCCCATCGCGATGATCCGCCACTGCCCGCGCGGGTCTGCGCGCTCCCGACCGCCGACCTCGAAGTGCCCACCGTCCACCCAGACGGCCTTGATGCTGCTCGTGCTGTCCGCAAGCAGGTCGCCGCTGGCGACGACGATGTTTGCGACCTTTCCCTGCTCGAGCGTGCCGTGCGTGCGGGTGATTCCGAGATAGCGCGCGGGGACGGTGGTCATGGCCGCGAGGGCGGCATCCTGCGAGAGGCCGCGCGCGATCGCCTTCCGCACGTTGCCGATGAAGCTGTCGCGCTCGCCCAGCCCGTCCGCGGTGAACGCGAACTCGACGCCCGCCTCGGCGAGCCGCCGGGGATTCTCAGGCGCCAGATACCAGTGCCGGAGCTGCGCGAGACTCGGCTGGAGCGACTGCTCGGGCGTGCGGACGTTCGGCGCCGCCGGAAAGTCGACCGGGAGGATCAGCGGCACGTCGAGGCCACGGAACATCTCGGCCAGGCGGTATTCTGAGCCGTTCCCGCGGATCCACATCGTGACCGGGAACTC
Source organism: uncultured Gemmatimonadaceae bacterium (assembly GCA_964385525.1). Lineage (GTDB taxonomy): Bacteria > Gemmatimonadota > Gemmatimonadetes > Gemmatimonadales > Gemmatimonadaceae > DATKCV01. Next base: position 811 of record CAYLPM010000025.1, on the reverse strand, counting down.
CTGCCGAAGGCGAAGCGCGCGAAAGACCTCCTCCTCGTCCCTCGTCTCGACCAGCAGGGGCTGCTCGCGCCGAAGCGCCGGCGCGAGGGCCGCCAGTGCGGCGTTCGACTCCGGACGCCGCACGCTCGGGTTGCGCTCGTAGGCGGCACGGGCGCGCACCTGCCAGTCGGCGTCGTTCAGCGTCTGCCGGATGAACGCCATGGCGCCCATCCCGGAGCTGGGATAGCCCGGGCCGGCGCGGGGATCGCGGTTCATCGTCATGGACTGGGCAACGCCGGTCCGGACGACGCGCGTCGCAGCACTGCCATTGCCGAGGCTGACCACGGCTGACTGCCCGCGGAAGATGCCGAGCCGCGGAACGGCCATCGCCGTGGCGAAGCCCTGGTCACGCAGTTGCGCGAAGCTCTCGTCATCGGGCATGAGCTCGGCGACGGCGTCGACGTACGAGCGCACCTGCGGGCTCCAGTAGACCGCGCCTCGCGCGAGCGAGTCCTCCGCCGGCAGCTCGTCACGCATGCCGACCGAGGCGTAGGGATCGATGAAGCCGGGGTAGAGCGTCCGGCCGGCCATGTCCCAGACACGCGCGTCCGCGGGCACCTGAACGTTGGCGCCGACGGCTTCGATGACTCCATCGCGGATCACCAGCGTGCCACGCTGGAGCACGCGTCCCGGAGCGACCACGATGCGTGCGCCGGTGAGCGCGTGGACGCCGGGCGGGTTGTCCCGCAATCCTTCAACGGGCGTCGTCTGCGCCCACGCGCCAGCGGGGGGGAGCAGTGTCACCAGGCTCACCAGCAGCGCGGTGCGGATC
>CAYLPM010000024.1:0-6626 GCA_964385525.1 uncultured Gemmatimonadaceae bacterium | reverse complement strand
TGGTACGGGCAGTCGATGGGGTCTCGTTCGATGTCATGCCGGGCGAGACGCTCGGGCTCGTCGGCGAATCGGGGTGCGGCAAGACGACCACGGGCCGCGCGGTGCTGCGCCTGATCGAGCCGACGGACGGCGAAATCCGCTTCGATGGCGCCGACGTTCGCGCGCTGGACGGCGAGTCGCTGCGCAAGCTGCGCCGACAGATGCAGATCATCTTCCAGGACCCCTTCTCGTCGCTCAACCCGCGCATGACGGTGGGTGCGACGGTCCGCGAGGGGCTCACCGTGCACCGGCTGGCCGAAGGGGCGGACGCGGATCGACGCGTGCGGCAGCTGCTCGATGAGGTGGGACTTCGCCCCGAATATGCCTCCCGCTATCCGCACGAGTTTTCCGGCGGACAGCGGCAGCGGATCGGGATCGCGCGCGCGCTGTCGGTGGAACCGCGCTTCATCGTGTGCGACGAGCCCGTTTCCGCGCTCGATGTCTCGGTGCAGGCACAGGTGATCAACCTGCTTCAGGACCTCCAGCGCGATCGCGGGCTCGCCTACCTGTTCATCGCGCACGATCTCTCGGTCGTCGAACACATCGCCGAGCGCGTGGCGGTGATGTACCTCGGCCGGATCGTCGAGCTGGCGTCCGCGGCGGATCTGTATCGCGAGCCGACGATGCCGTACACCCAGGCGCTGCTCTCCGCGGTACCGGTTCCCGACCCCTCCCGGCGACGCGAGCGGGTGCTGCTCACTGGCGACGTGCCGTCGCCAGCCGACCCGCCGCCGGGGTGCGTGTTCCACCCCCGATGTCCGCATCCCGGCAAGGACGAGGCATGCACGCGCATCGTACCGCCGCTCGAGGCGAAGGCCGCCGGGCACTGGGCCGCGTGCATCAAGCAGCCGCCGACCGAGGTCGCCTGGGAGACGCAGCAGGCCGCTGGTGGCACCCGGCGGCCCGAACGGTATCTTCCGCTGGCGTCTCACCACCCGGGCCACGCATGAGCGCCCTTCCCGACTCACCACTCTCCAGGCGACGAGGCATCACGTGACCGCTCCTCCCAGGAAGCCGGGTTCGGATTCCGTCGATCGGATCAGCACGACGATGGACCAGCCGCCGCGGTTGCAGGACCATCGGTTCTTCGGGCACCCGCGCGGGCTGGCGACGCTGTTCACGACCGAGATGTGGGAGCGGTTCTCCTACTACGGGCTGCGGCCGCTCCTCGTCCTGTTCATGACGGCGGCGATCGTCGATGGTGGCTTTGCGTTCGATCGCGGGCAGGCGTCGGCGATCGTCGGGATCTATGCGGCGTTCGTCTATCTGGCGTCGCTGCCCGGCGGCTGGATCGCCGATCGGCTGCTCGGCCTGCGCCGCGCGATCTTCTGGGGCGCCGTGCTCATCTCCTCCGGGCACATCTCGATCGGCCTGTCGGCGTTCGCCGCGAGCCGGTTGCCGTTCTTTCTCGGACTCGTGCTGATCGTCCTCGGGACCGGGCTGCTCAAGCCCAACATCTCGGCCATCGTCGGCGATCTCTATCCGGAGGGCGGCGCGCGACGGGATGCCGGCTTCTCGCTTTTCTACATGGGGATCAACATCGGCGCGTTCTTCGGCCAGTTGATCACGGGATTCCTGGGCGAGGTGGTCGGCTGGCACTTCGGCTTCGGCGCGGCGGGCGTCGGCATGCTGCTCGGCCTCATCACCTACTCGATCTTCGCGCCGAAGACGCTCGGCGACATCGGTGCGGCGCCCAGCCGGCACGCCAACCCCGCCGTGCAGGCGCGCCTGGAGACGCGCGGATGGCTCGGCGTGGGCATCATGCTCGGCCTCCTGGGGCTGGTGATCGTGCTGTCCGCGATCGGCGTGATCACGCTCAATCCGCAGGCGATCGGCCAGAGCATGACGTACATCCTCGTCGGCACGGCCGTCGCGTATTTCGCCTACCTGTTCATAGCGGGCGGCCTGGTGGGCGACGAGAAGAAGCGGGTGGCGGTGATCTTCGTCCTCTTCGTCTTCGCCGCGATCTTCTGGTCGGCGTTCGAGCAGGCGCCGACATCGCTCAATCTCTTCGCGCGCGACTTCACGGATCGGGTGGTCGACTTCTCGTGGATCCCGACCGCGATCCACGTCCCGTTCCTGGCGCTCGGCGGCGCCGCGATCGCGGCGTTCATCTTCTTCGTCGCGAAAATGCTCGGGGGCAAGGACGAGCCGCCATCGGCGAGGCTCATCGTCGGCCTCCTGGTCGCCGGTACGCTCCTGCTCACGATCGGCTGGTTGGCCGGCAGCGCCGAATTCGAGATCCCGGCGACGTGGTTCCAGTCAGTCAACGCGCTGTTCGTCATCATCCTCGCGCCGGTGTTCGCGTGGCTCTGGGTGGCGATGTCCCGGCGAGGCGGCGACCTGTCGAGCCCGGCCAAGTTCTCGCTCGGCCTCCTCTGTGCCGGGGTCGGCTTCATGCTGATGATCTGGGCGGCCAACCAGGTGGTCGCCAGCGACGGCAACCTGCTGGTGTCCCCGTGGTGGCTCGTGGGCAGCTACTTCTTCCAGACGGTGGGCGAGCTCGCCCTGAGTCCGGTCGGGCTCTCCTCGATGACCAAGCTCTCGCCGCAGCGCTACGTGGGGCAGATGATGGGGATCTGGTTCCTCGCCTCGGCGGTGGGCAACCTGATCGGTGGCCTCGTGGGCGGCCACGTCGACCCGGAGAATCTGGAACAGATGCCGACGCTCTTCACGGCGACGACGGTGTCGCTCCTGGTCGCGGCAGTCGTGCTCGCGCTGCTCATCGTGCCGATCCGGCGGATGATGGCGACGACGGGCACGAAGACGGATCTCTGAGGCCGGGAACCGGCGACGATCGTGACGGCGCCGGCAGTGGACCGCCGAGCGCCGTCATGGCCACCTGAAGACGCTCGCCGGCAGGCTGCGCGACCGGTTGCGCTGCACATCGCGCGGCTCGCGCCAGAACACGCGCGTGAGATCCTGACTCGACACCCGGATCTCCCACTTGGCGTCCGCATCCGGTCCGATCGGAAACGCGACGTCGAGTCGCCACAGATGGCGAGACTGCGGCGGGATCGCGACCAGCAGCCCCGCACCGGCGCCGACGCGCGGGCCGGTGGACGCGCCGAACGGCACGTCGCCGGCCCACAATCGACCCGCATCCGCGAACAGGGCGATTCCCACGTCCGCCAACCCTCGCGGCCGCCCGACGCGCCATCGATCCTCGAGCCGCGCCACCGCGCGGCGCGCACCCGCCGCGCGTGATCGATGGTAGCCGCGCACGCCACCCTCGTCGTCGGCGAGGGTGAGCTGAAACGGAATCCGCTGCCGCCATCCCCCACTCCACTCGACGCTGGCGATGACCGTGTGCCGTACATCGAGCCGAGTATACACCGCCGCGCGGCCGCTGCCGAGGATGCCGTCCCACCGGTTCATGTCGTGATTCTGTCGTCCCTCCCCTTGGACCTGCAGGGCACCGAAGACGCGCGGCGTGCCGGCGCCGACGTAGAGATCCGCGGCGACGAAGACGTCGTCATCCTCCGAGCCGAGCACCGAGAGACTGCGTCCCAACATCGTGCCGAGCTGAAACCCGACACGGACGTCCTGCTCGGCACTCAGTGCATCGAAGCCGGTCGCGCGGACGAACCGGATGGCGCGTACCCCCCACAGGGCGTTCACCCGCGCGATCTCGTGCGTCCGAAACCGCTCCGACAGATCCACATCGTCCTCCGGCACCAGTCCCGAATCGGTGATGACCACAGGCGTGTCGCCGGTGGTCTCGGACTCGCGCGAGAGTGATGCGCCGAAGAGACTGAGCTGTCCCGGGGCGCCAACCCGCATCACGCCGCCGGCGTCCGCGTAGTGCCGCTCCACCAGGACGGCGGCCGGATCCTCCCCCGCCCGGAGAAACGAGAACATCCCGCTGGTGGCACCGGCGCTCACCCGCCAGGCGAGACGCTGGAGGTCGGTCAGGAAGGCGTGGCGCAGCTCGGCGTCCCACGTCTCCCCATGAGTGTGCCGGGCTCCCGAGAGACTCAGCTCGTAGGGCCGGCCGAACAGCTGGCGGTGCTCGAGGCGCCCGCCCCACGTGTCGCGGTAGAAGAAGCCCTCGTTCCACCGGCCGACGACCGCCAGTCCGCCGCCGAGGAAGTTGCGATCGCCGAGCGTCAGCGAGGTCAGGAAGGGACTCTCGGCGGAGGCCGCCATCCCGCCGACGAGAGAGATCTCATCGACCGTCTCGACCTCCACCCGCACGCCATCCCCATCCTCGTACGCGCGGATTCGCGCATCGGCGAGAAAGGGTTGCGCGCGCAGGATGCGCTCTGATTCCGCGAGGCGCAGCGCCGAGCAGGACTCGCCCGGCGCGAAGACCAGATATCGCCGCACGACGTTGGGGCGCGTCGTGATGTGGAGTGCCTGGATCGTCTCGACGATGGCCTCCAGGCGCGTGATCAAGCCCTCCGGGTACGGCGGAAAGGTGCGCACGATCACCTGCGAGATCTGCCGCCCATCGACGCACGCCTCCAGCGCCTCCTGGGCACCGAGGAGCGCCGGCGAGGCGAGGAGCGCTACGGCCAGTCCCGCGGAGAGGCGGATCGCTATTTCCCCATTCGACGCTTGAGCGCGGCCAGCATATCGTCGGCGCGCTGTTCGGCCGCTTCGCGCAGACGGGAGCGGCCAAGCTGGTCGAGCTCCTGACGCAGCGTTTCCGCCTCATCGGTCGCGAGCGGATCCGCGCCCGGCTCGGACGACAGCGAGGGCGCCGAACCAACACCCGCGAGCGCCGACTTGAACTCGCGCGTCATGTCGTCGATCTCCGTCTCGACCAGCGAGAGCTCGGCCTCCTGCGCCTCGAGCTTCCGCGCGAGCACGTCGACGCGCTCGCCGTGGAGGCGTACGTAACGCTCGGCGATCGAGACGGTCTCGGCATCACCAATGCCCTCGGCCAGTCGCTTGCGTCGCTCGACGGTCTCCAGCTCGCGCCGCTCGACCGAGAGCCGCGAGCGGGTCGTGTCCAGCCCGCCGCGAAGGTCCGCCAGTCCGACCTTGGCCTGCACCAGCGAGTCCTTCATGCGCGCGAGCACCTCCCGCCGATCGGCCGGAGCGACGCGACCGTTCAGCAGGTCGCGTAGCGACTCTCGCAGATGCTCGAACACGCGCCGGACGTGGCGTCAGGACTTGCGGGCGGTGCGCGGGTAGGGCGCGCTCAGCACGCGGTCGATCGCCTCCGACTTGCAGCCCGGACAGCGTACGCTCGACGGCTCGTGCTCGGCGATCTTTTCGGTGCGGCTGAAATCGCGGCCGCAGGACTGGCAGTGATAGTCGTAGACGGGCATGGCGGGACTCCTCTCGAGTGACGGTGCAGGAGTAGGATACAGGCCCGTCGCCGCCCGTCGCAACTGCGTGCCTCGAGTCCGCGCACGGCACGGTCGGGGTCAGCTCGCCCGCTTCCACCTCGCCTCATCGCGCACCTGGCGCATGAGACGGTCCGGCGAGTGGTTGTGCGGGAAGAGCAGGCGGTCGCTCACCTGGTTCAGCGCGACTCGCAGCATCCCGAACCGCTCCGCGGCGCCGACGAACAGCGCATCCAGGCCGTGCTGCTGAGCGATCCGGTGGTGGGCGGCCAGTTGGAACCCGCGGCGGCCCATCTCCTCGTAGTACTCGAGGTGCGGTCCGCCCTTTCGCCAGCGCCGGTGCTCGATCCAGTCGGGGAAGAGTCCACTCAGCCAGAGCGCATAATTGCCGAGATGCTGGCGGACCAGAAAGCTCCGCCGGGCATCGGGGTCATCGAGGTCCTCGCACAGCGCCGCCAGCGTCTCGTACGTCTGGTCGTCCGTCTGGCCGATGCGCGCCGCCCTTCCGGCGAAGCCGAAGTGCACGAGCACCGAGGAGACATAGTCGGCGAGCCCGCGATCGCGCTCGCCGACCGCGAGGAGGGCGTGGCGAACGACGACGTAGGCGAACAGTGGCAGGGACGCGCACGCGCCCTGCCCACGCTCGATGAGCGCGGCCAGGAGCCGCGGGTCATCCAGCAGCGCATCGATTCCCTCATCGCGCAGCCGTTCCTCGGCGGCGTCGACGCCGCGACCGGAGCCGCTCGAGAGGAGACGCACGACGAGCTGGGCGTCATCACGTGTCAACCGATGGCGTACGTCGGCGAGAATCATGCAACCTCCGTCGAGCTCGTTATACACCAAGCATGCCAGCCCGTTGCACTCTCTCAGGGTGACGAGCGACACATGGGACTGGAAACGGAGGTGATCCCGCGGGGACGGGTGAGCGACCCGGCCGGCCCCCGACCTGGCGCCTGGCTCGTGGACTGATTCCGAGTTGTTGACGGGCAGGTGGAACTGCATTGAACGCGGAGGGTCGCAGAGGACGCCGCGGAGGGTCGCAGAGGACGGCACACCGGGTCAGGTTCCCATCGCAACGAGCCGGGAATTCTTGAACGACCTCAGTGAGTCATTTCGTCCCGGGATCGTTTCCAAAGCGGTGGTCCAGGCTCGTCGCGGGCAGACCTCCGACCGGTGTGCCGTCCTTTGCGTTCCTCGCCGTTCCTCTGCGGTTCCTCGCCGTCTCTCCGTGTTCCTCTGCGTTCCTCGCCGTTTTCTCTGCGTTCCTCGGCGGTTCAATGCTCGGGTGAC
>CAYLPM010000023.1:0-1583 GCA_964385525.1 uncultured Gemmatimonadaceae bacterium | reverse complement strand
CACGATGCCGCCCGAGATCGCGACCGGCAGCCGGTTCGCGCCGGGCATGGTGCCGGTCGCCGAGGGGCCCGCGATCGTAAGGAGGTCGCCCGCGACCGCCGGCGCATCCTCCGTCCAGAACGCCTCGACGCCGAACGCGACCGGGAGGGACCAGGCCGTGACATCATAGAATTCGTACCCCTCGTCCGGCGCGTCGGAACCCCGGCGGAGGTTGCGGCGATAGCGCTCGATCTGCGTCGCGGCGAAGACCGTATCGAGCACCGGTGACGGCTCGAGGATCGCGCGCGCGAGCCTGCCCTGCGGCTGCGCGAGTTCCACGATGTATGCGCCCGCATCGAAGCGTCGCGTCCCGGCCGCTTCATCCGCGAAGGCATGCGCGCGCGAGGACGAGAACGGTCCCGCCGCGCGCCGGACTTCGATGCCGGCGCGGACCAGCGCGGCGGCGAGCTCCGCCGCCCGCTCCGGATCGCTGCCAGGGAGGAGCACGATGCGCTTCATCCGCTCCGTCCGTCCCGCTTCGATCGCGCTCTGCCGGAATCGCAGGTAGTCGCGCACGCGCTCCTCGCGGCGGCCGGCGGTCGTCTCGATCGTCGCGAGCGCGGCGACCCAGTGCTTCGCGATGCCATCCCGGAACGAGAGCAGCGACTCGTCCTCACGCTCCCAGAGAAGGCCCTTCCACCCGCCGCCGTCGGTCTCGTACGTCATGCCGGTGGCGCCGGTGAGCGAGGGCCACGTGTCGTAGTAGCCGGGGTAGTAGAGGTCGAAGACGTCGCGGACGTAGTACAGCCACCCATGGCGGTCGAACGCGTCGGCGTTCCCGCGTCCGATGATGTCGAGCCACTTGATGGCCAGCGGGCCGAGGTGCTCGTTCACCGGCCGCGCGGCGGGCGGGAAGTAGTAGTTCTCGACCTGCCCGTGCTGGTCGACCGCGACCATCGGCCGCCAGCGCAGCATCGCGCCCATGATCGCCTGCACCTCTCGCTGCGTGGAGGCGATCAGATCGCGGTTCATGTCGAAGCGGTAGTGATTGAAGCGGCCCTGGATGCTCCACGGCTCGCCGTGCTCGTACGCCGCGGGATCCGGGTTCGCAGTATGAATCGAGTTGTACCAGACGGCGAAACGCTCGTGACCGTCGGGATTGGAGCTCGGATTGAGGATGACGATGGCGTTCCGCAGCGCCTCCATCGTCGCCGGAGCCTCGCTCGCGGCGAGCTGGTAGAGCAGCGGCATGGCCGTCTCGAACCCGGGCGCCTCGTTGCCGTGGACGGACATCGAGATGAAGACCGTCGCCGGCGTGCGATCGGCGATCGCATCCAGCTCGGCCTGGCTGGCGCCTCGCGGATCGGCGAGCCGTTGGAGGTCCGCCTGGATGGCGTCGAGCCGCGCGATGTTCTCCGGCGCCGAGATGATGAACACGCGCATCGGCCGCCGCTCGCTCGTCGTGCCGATCTCCTCGACGCGCACGCGATCGCGCGCCGACTCGGCGATCGCCAGCAGCACGCGCTCCTGCGCGCCGAACTGGGTGTTCCACGAGCCGATCGGGTAGCCGAGGAGGGAGTCCGGGCGCGGCACGGAGGGCCGGT
>CAYLPM010000022.1:0-7583 GCA_964385525.1 uncultured Gemmatimonadaceae bacterium | reverse complement strand
CCGTTGTTCGAATTCGCTGGACGCCAGCGTCTTCGGTGCCTGGGTCGACAACCGGGGGTCCGTTCGCCACCAGTCGAGGCCGATCTGTTCGGCCTTGTCGATGGAACAGATCATGAGTCGAATCTGAATGGTCAGCAACTCGACGTTGGCGAGATTGATCTTGATGTCGCCCGCGATGACGAGCCCCTTGTCGAGCACCCGATCGAGGATCTCGACCAGGCCATGGCTGCGAACGGGCGAGACCATTTCTGGCAAGGGCACTCCATGCGGCCGGCAGGGCCGCGGCTATTGAAGTCGGCCCAGCGGACCGAGGTCGATCGAGAGATCGTCATCCGTGAGCCCGAACGTCGCCTTCAACTCCTCCATGCGCTCCTGCAGCTTCAGCAGCGCGAGCCCCAACGTCTCGATCTCCGCGTCGGACAACGTTCCGCCGTCCATTCGTCGAACGGCCTGGTGCTCAAGGACCCTACGCAGCAACTCGACTACCGTCAAGACGAGCCGGGCAAGTCCCTGTTCGACCTTTTCCGGATCCGCGTCGATGCGCTCCGGAAGTGCTCGTGCGATCGCTTTCAACGCGATGAGGGCCGGTTCGCCACCCGGAATCTCCGGCACGTCGTCGTCGCGCTTCGGCCCATCTTCGTCCCGCCTGCCTTCGTCGCGGCCATCACCCATTGGAAAGCCCCGCAAAACTGTACGGTGGGTACGGGCCGGCGACCTGCACGATCTCGAGACCACGTGTTGCGCGCGCGTCGGCGAGCACGGTGCGATACCGTGCGATGTCGGTGCGCGAGATCAGATGCGAGATGGTGAGGCGTGGCGTCGTACCCGGGCGGATCGAAAAGGACTCGTCGCGCGCGAGTCCTTCGACGGCGGTTCGGATCGCGGTGCGCAAGTTGGCTGACTCGCTCTGCACGGAGTGTTCCAGTTGAAGCCGCTCCCGGAGCTCCTCCAGGTAGGCGCGGCCGCGGCCCGGCGCCGTCCCGCCCGGCGTTCCGGGTCGCGCGAAAGACTCCAGACGAGGTGCGGCCTCGCCCGCCCGGCCCCCGCCGCGGCGAGCATCGATCGCCACGTGTACGATCATCTCTACGCAACCCTCGATCTCGCGGAGCCCGCGCGCGATCTCGCGCTCGCGCCGGCGGAGCTCCTCGGCGCATACCGCGTCGTCCGCGAAGAGCTGCCCGGACCGCGCCGGCAGCGGCGTGTCACCGAGCTCCATGGCCGCCCGCACGACGCGGTCGTGCGCGCGCGCCGTCTCCACCGTGCGCGGCAGCACGCTGGAGTCGACCGTCTCCACCCAGGCGAGCATGCCCCCGGCCTCGAGCGCTCGCACGCGACCGCCACCGACGCCCGTGAGGCTCGGCGGCACGTCGGGGCGCGCGTCACTCGACGCGGCCAGGAGGCAGTACAGGTACGTCGGCATCGCGGCGGTCAATGGCCCGCTCGGGACGGCGGCCGTGGCGCAGCTCCGTTTCGGCGGAGGAAATCACGAGATCCAGGCCCAGTCGCACGAGGTCGATGTTGGCGATTCCGATCACGACGCTGCCCGAGATCACCACGCCCTTGTCGAACACGAGGTTGAGCAGGTCGGAGAGCACCACCGACCCGCCGTCGTCCAGCGACTCGAGCTCGTCGATGTCGTCGCGATCGTCACTCACCATCGCCCGGCTCTCGCACGAAGTGGTAGATGGGCCAGGGGCCCGTGAACTCGAACCGGAAGCCCTCTCGCTCCCGCCGCTCCACGAGCGCCGTCAAAGCCGCGCGGAACGCATCCAGCGTCGAATCGGACACATGATAGGCCGCGTTCAATACCGCGACGCCGGCGCCGCCGCCCTCGGAGGCCTGTCGCGGCAGCGGATCCGTCGCGGAGTCCAGTGCCACGGCGCGCAGCGTCGCGTGTACCTCGCGCGCCACTTCCGCGGCCACGCGTCGCAGCTCCAGACGTCGCTCCTCCGCCAGTTTGCGTCCCAGAAGATAGCGCTGTCCCGGCGTCGCGCGCTCGGCGGCCTCCTCCATCTCCGCGATGCGCGGGCTCAACCCACCAAGATGCTCGACGAGACGGTCATCGAATCGGAAGACGCGAAGGTGGTACTCGCGGCCTGCCGCGGCCCGCTCCAGCGCACGCGCCAGCGCATCGCGGCGCTCGCGGAGCATCGCGCGAACGCCCGCCTCGTCGCGGAACAGCGAGAGCAGCGGGAAGGGCGCGACGGCAGTCGCATCGCTCGCCCACGTGAGGACGCGGTCGTGCGCCATCGCGCGCGGCGCGAGCCACTCGAGATCACCCGTGAGCTCGTCGAGCGCGCCCTCCGGATACGTCGCGGCGTCGATCGACGAGACCAGCGCGACGACGTCGCCCTCCCGCTCGAGTCGTACCGGCGCGTCATCGACGCCGGCCGGTGCGCTGGAAACCGGCAGGGTCGGGCGCGCGACACCGTACACGTAGTGGATGTGCTCAGCCATGCTCCTCGGAGATCACTCGCCATGCCGCGCCCCACGCGCGCAATGCGTCGACGCCGCGCGGCGGCGGATCCACGACCTCGCCCACAAACTGCGATGGTGGTCGCCCCCCGGTAAGGGGCAGGGCGAGCGGAGGCGGACGCCGCGACGCGCGATTCCACAGCACGCCCATGACGTCCAATCCGCGCGCGCGCGCGGCCTCGATCAGGCGTGCCGTCTCCGCACGCACCAGTGGCTCATCGAGCGCCACGACGAGCAGGCCGGCCCGAGCCGGATCCTGCAGCAGCTCGCCGAGCGCGCGTGTGCGTCTGGCGAACGCCAGCAGCTCCTCCGCCGCATCCCCGAGCGCCACGAGCTCGCGGTACTTGAGCATCAGCCGCATCAGCCGATGACTCCATTCGAGCGCGACGGCGGGCATCTCGATGAGGCGGAGCAGATGGCCCGTCGGCGCGGGGTCGACGATCACGACGGCATGTCGCTCCTCCGCCAGCGTCGCGCCGAGCGACGCGAGTGCGTACAGCTCATCGATGCCCGGCGGGGCCAGGGCGAGCAGGTCGCGGAGAATCCGCCGGTCGTGCGCCGCGTCCATCCCGCTGCCGACGAGCGAATCGAACATCTTGTCGATGCGTTCGGTGTAGGCAGTCCGCATCCGCTGGAAAGCCGCCGCGGCGTCCATCTGTCGCGCCACCACTCCCACGGCGCCCGTGATCTCGACCTCCGAGTCGCCGACCGGCTGGGCGAGTGCGTCGGCCACCGAGGGTGCCGGATCGGTGGAGACGATGAAGACCGGCCCCTCGACCCGCGCCGTGCACAACGCGAGCGCGCAGGCGACCGACGTCTTTCCGACACCGCCCTTGCCGCCGACGATCGTGAACGGCCGGGCGCGCAACGCCGCACGGTCGAGGGATTCGAGCCAGGCGCGGCCACCGTCGTCGGCCCTCGCGCTCGCCGGCCGCGACGCCTCGCCGGAGTTCTGAACTTCCTCGCCCACCTCCATCTCGCGTGCCGCCTCACCCCAGGCGTCGATTGCATCGAGCCCGATTGGCGGCTCCGCGAGCACGGGCACGGTCGTGATGCGCAGGGCACGCTCGCGTGCCGCCGCCACGATCGCGGTGAGGGCGTCGGCGCCCTCTCCCCGGATTCTGCTCCCGAGCGCATTGACGACGACGCCGGTCGCCGCCAGTCCCAGCGCCGGCAGGGCCTCGAGAAAGCGCACCGTCTCGGCGGCCACGACGGACTCGGCACGGGTGACGAGCAACAGACCGGCGCGACGCGGATCGTGGAGCACCGCCGCGAGCTGCTCGAGCCGCGCGCGCATCGTGTCGAGAAAGGCGTCCGCGGCATCGCTCCGATAGCGGTGCGTGAGCGCCGCGACCATGAAGCGATGCTTGCCCTGCATGGTGTCCAGCAGCTCGATGAGGGCACGGAACGTCGCGGGAAGCGCGAGCAGCCGCAGCGTGTGCCCGGTCGGCGCCGTGTCCACGATGATGCGGCGCCAGGTGCCCATCTGCTCGAGGTCCGCGAAGGTGAGCAGGGCCATTGCTTCGTCGGCTCCGGGTAGCGCGCTGTCGATCAGGCCGGCGATGTCGTCAGGCTCGAGGTACGTTCCGCGGTCGACGATCGTGATGAGCGTGTCGCGCCACCGGTCGAGAAACGCGTCCCGCGCGCGCGCCGCGTCGAGCTGGAACGCGTCGAGGCCGGGTCGCGCCGGCACCGGTCGCGGCTCGGATCCGAGCGCGACACCGAGCGCATCGGCCAGCGAGCACGCGGGATCGGTCGAGACCAGCAGCGTGCGGTCGCCCCGTCGCGCGCTCGCCGAGGCCAGGGCGGCGGCGCAGGTCGTCTTCCCGACGCCGCCCTTCCCGCCGACGAGCGTCCATCGTGGCAGTGTTTCGAGCAGCGGGGCGAGCCCCGTCACTCCCCGGCTGCCGCCTCCCGCGCGACGCGCACCGGCCCCCCGCTCGTCCCCTTGCCGAAGCGCTCGCGCCACTCCCGCACCTCGCGGAGCCGCTGCATGATCGCCGCCTCGCGCTCGACGTACTCCTCATCGTCGATGTCGCCGAGCTCCAGGAGCATCTGCAGCTCCATCAGCTCCTGCTTGATCGGCGTATCGTCCGTCAGCTCCTCCTCGACGACGTGCTGCACCTTGCCGAGGGTCCACCGGATTCCCTTCACGGGTCCGGTGAACGGGAAAAGCAGAAGGTCGCTCAGCATGCCCACGCTGCCCTCACCCCGCCTTCTCGAGCTTGAGCTTTATGTTGACGAAGTTGTAGGGCGGCCACGGCCCGGTGTACTTGAACGTCAGGAGATCCTCGTAGCGACGGCTGATGTCCTTCACCAGCTCATCGAACGTCCTCTCGCTGGGACGCTCGACCAGAAACGCCGCGTTCATGATCATGCGGTCGCCGATCGGCTTGTTCGAACGGCTCGCAACCGCGGCCGCCTTCAGCACCTCGTGAATGTCGGAGACGTACCGGTTCCCCATGTCCTCGAGGGCCGCCTCCACCAGTCGCCCCAGCTGCATCCGCGCGAAGTAGGTGGACGAGGACGCGTTGCGCGTGATCTCATCCTTGAGCCGGCTGACCTCCTCGTTCTCCTGCTCGATGTTCGCGATCACCTTCTCGCGATCCCAGAGCACCTTCACGCCGAACTCGATCTTGTCCTGCATCTTCTCGAGAACGTCGCTGAACGCCTCGTAGGTCGAGCGCAGGAGCTCCGAGACGTCATCCTCCGAGCGGAACACCGTCCCGAACGACATCGGGATCACCGTGAACTCGCGCATCACGGTCTCGTTCACGAACTCGTGCGCGAGCACGTTCTCGCGGGTCGGATCGTAGATCACGATCGGCGTGTCGCTGACCACCGCCGCGAGGTCGCGGAACAGCACCGAGTAGACGCGCTTCGAGCCACCGATTCCGATGTCGCCGAAGTCCCGTGGTCGGTCCAGCCGGACGATGCAGTACACGTACTTGCCGCCGTCCTGGGCGCCCTCGCCCGTTACGCCATCGCCCGCCGTCCCAGGTGTCTCGCTCATCACTCCATGACTCCCCGTTTCGGTCCACGCGGTACCTCGTCGCGCCGTCTCTGCGCGACCGAGCTTCCAATATACGACGCGACGGGCGTCACGACCACGCGGCGACGAGCACCCACGTGGCAATCACGACCCCCACCACGACCTTCATCGCCGCCGCCACGATGCGCCCCACCAACGCCCCGGTCGCGGCTCGCGTTGACGCCTGGGCTCCGCTGCCAACCGACAGCTCGCCCACCAGCGCACCGACGAACGCGCCGACGAACGCGCCGATCACAGGTCCCACGACCGGCACGGGCACCCCGGTGAAGGCGCCCACGATCCCCCCGATGATGGCTCCCCACTCCGCGCGACGCGAACCACCGTAGCGGCGAGCGTACCGACCTGCCAGCGCGAACTCGACGATCTCGGCGATCAGGGCCAGCACCGCGGTGCCGACGATTGTCCAAAGCGTGATCGACGCATCGCCGACGAGGGTCGGATAGACGAGCGCCGCCCCCACCATCAGCCACGTCCCGGGGAGGCCAAGCGGAATCAGAAGCAGGCACCCGAACAGCACCAGCGCGAGCACCAGGATCGTCATTCGACCTCTCCGAGCTCGTGCACCATGCGCCGCATTACGCTCGCCGCCTTGGCGACCCCGGCTCCGGTCAGGGCACCAAGATCATCAGCCGGCGTGTGAATGCGCCGTAATGTCTGCACGGTTCCTCGTGAGAGCGTGATCACCTGCCAGCCGGCGTCGGCGAGCGCCACCCCGTCGACCAGCATTCCGGGGAGCAGTCGATGCCGACGAGCGTACACTCCCGTACGGACCGTGGCCCGTGCGAAGACCTCGAGAAGCCGTCGGGGCGGCCGGCCGGAATACATGGCAGTCAGCGTGCCGTCATCGTCCACGCCGTCGCAATTGATGGCGATTCCGGGGGGCCGAGTCCGGACCCACGCGCGCGCGCCCGCCAGGCCCAATTCCTCGCCGCTGGCCAATAGCACCCCGATCGGAGCCTCCCGCAACGTCTGCGCGGCGAGCAGCACCGTGGCGACCCCCGACGCATTGTCCACGGCACCCGGGGACCGCGCCCCGACGAAGCTCGCGACGATCGGTGCTCCCGCGATCATGCCGATTCCGGCGATCCAGCTCCACCAGCCTGCCAGCCCACTGCTGACGGCATCGACCACGTCTGGCCCACTCAGCGCCTGCGTCAGTGCGAGGACCAGTGCGCCAAGCCAGATGACAACCGAGAGCGTGATCCCCCCCGCGCGCAGGAGCATCGGGACCGGCTGCGACTTCGAGTCGAGGTGGGCGACAAGCCAGACCGCGGGTTCACCCCTCCGCGCCACCAGGTTGATCGACCGTTGCCTCAGAAGGCCGAGTCGCATGACGCCGTGCCGGGCGAGCCATGCGCCGGCGATGGCCAGACCGAGCGCCGAGGCGACGAGCGTGCCGAGGGCGAGCCAAGGCTCGTTCGCGCGTCCGAGAGCCGAGGCGGCGAGGAGCGCGGCGATCGCCGCCGCACCGAACAGGGGCGTCGCGAACCGTCCCGGAGCCGCGGAAAACTCGAACGGCTCGTCCGAGACCTCCAATCCTGCCTCCTCGAGCACGTTCGCACAGTACGCTCGCGCGGCGCGCTCCGCGCGTCCACCCGCCGGGCGCGGCTCCGCCGCCAATGCCTCCAGATGGCGACGCGCGGCGTCGCGCGAGATCACCCCGCCATCACCGGTATGTGCGGGCCGCGCCTCACGCGCGGATCGACATCCCGACCCGCGTCCGCTCGACGAGCGCGAACACTTCATCCCGCTGCGCGTCGTCGAGGGGCTGCAGCGGCGACCGCACCGGCCCGCCGGCAAACCCCGCGGCGTCGAGAGCGGCCTTGACGCCGGGCACGCCGAAGCCGCCGACGATGCGCGACGCGGCCTCCGCGAGCTGCTGCTGCGCCTGCCGAGCTCCCCCGGGATCCGCGGAGTCGTGTCGCTCCAGGATCGAGAGCGTGAGCGGCCCCGCGAACAGTGCCACGGCGAGGATCCCGCCGCGGGCGCCCCCCCCCACCCCCGGCGCGCAGGGGGGGGCGGTGCCCGGCCGCAACCAGAAACACCGGCGGGGCCC
>CAYLPM010000021.1:0-1887 GCA_964385525.1 uncultured Gemmatimonadaceae bacterium | reverse complement strand
CACGCGACAGCTCGGCGTGGCGCGTCCCACCGCCCATGTCCGGGGTCACCGCGAAGTGGTTGACCCACAGCAGCCGCCGTGCGCGCGGACCAGGCGCGGTCACGCGGCCAGCGAGATCGGCGTCGCGCCGTCGGCGTCGATGAAGGTTCGTGCCCATAGCTCGAACGTGAACAGTGCCCAGACGATGTAGGCGACGTCGCGGCGCCCCGTCTCGAGATCCGAGAGCAGTGTCTCGACGCCCTGACGGCTGAAGAGCCCCCGGCTCTCGAATCGCTCGCCGAGCAGCATGTCGCGCACCGGGCGATGCAGGTCCTTCGCGAGCCAGCGCCGGAGGGGCGCGCCGAAGCCGGTCTTCGAGCGATTGCGGACTTCCGTCGGGAGCCAGTCTCGCGCGGCCTCGAGAAGCACCCATTTCTGGCGGGCATCGCGCATCTTCACCGATGGTGGCATGCGGCCGGCCTGCTCGACCAGCGCGCGGTCGAGATACGGCACGCGCAGCTCGACCGAGACCGCCATCGACGTGCGATCGCCGTAGGTCAGGTTGAGCGCCGGGAGAAACGTCTTGAAAAGCACGTAACTCCAGCGCTCGATGTCGGTGCCGGCCCGCGACTGCTCGAAGAGCGCGAGGTAGTCGCCGTACACGTCGGAAGTCGGAATGGCGCGCGCGTACGGGCTCAGGATCTCGTCGCGGATCGCCGCCGACCCCCAGTCGGCGAGCTGGAGGATGCGCTGGCTGGCCGGCGCGCCGAGAAAGCGCAGCATCTTGAGGACGCGGCGCGGTTGCGCGCGGGCCGAGATCCCGGTCCGGCCGATCACGGCCGCGCCGACGGCGGTCGTCGCGCGCACGAGCGGCGCGGGCGCGCCCGACAGCCTGCGTGCCGCATGGATGGCGCGGTGACTGCGGTAGCCGTGGTACAGCTCATCCGCACCCTGCCCGCTCAGCAGCACCACCGTGCCTTCATCGCGGGCACGCTTGCAGAGGAGATAGGAGGCGGCGATCGCGGGGTCCGCGAGTGGCTCGTCGGTATGCCACACGAGCATGGGGAGCAGCGTGGCGATGCTCGGCCGCACGTCCTCCTCGATCAGATCGAGGTTCAAATGTTCGGCGACGCGTCGCGCGAACGGCAGGTCGTCGGCGAAGCCATCCAGCGCGTCCGCATCGAGTCGGGCCGTGTAGGCCCGGATCGATTCGTCGGAGCGCAGCTCGCGCATTGCCCCGGCGAGGGCGGAGGAATCCACGCCGCCGCTCACGAGCGCGCCCAGGGGCACGTCGCTCATGAGCTGGCGCTCGACCGTCTCGAGCAGGGTCTCACGCAACGCGCGCGCCCATTCGTCGGGTGAGCGAGCCTCGTGCTCCGACTGGTCCCAGTCCCACCAGGTGCCGGTCTCGATCCGACCATCCCGCCACGACAGCCATCCGCCCGCCGGCAGCTTGCGGATGCCGCGCCAGAGCGTCCGCTCGCCCGGCACCCAGAGGAAGGTGAGGTATTGCTGGAGCGCGATGACGTCCACCTCGCGATCGACGGCGGGGAGGCGCAGCAGAACCTTGGCCTCGCTGGCGAACGCGAGATCGCCGTCCGCGGCCGCGATGTAGAGCGGCTTGATGCCGGCGTGATCGCGCGCGAGGAAGGCCTCGCCGGTGCGCTCGTCCCAGATGCAGAACGCGAACATGCCGTTCAGGCGCTCGAGCATGGCGCGCCCGTGCTCTTCCCAGAGGTGGACGAGGACCTCCGAGTCGGTGCGCGAGCGGAAGGTGTGTCCTTTCGTCTCGAGCTCGGTGCGGAGTGCGCGGTGGTTGTAGATCTCCCCGTTGAAGACGAGCCAGACACGGCCGTCCTCGTTCGACATCGGCTGGTGGCCCGCCGTGGTCAGGTCGAGAATCGAGAG
>CAYLPM010000020.1:0-5285 GCA_964385525.1 uncultured Gemmatimonadaceae bacterium | reverse complement strand
TTCTTGTTCGGAACGGTCGCGGCGGCGCGTGAGCGAGCTCGGCGTTCCAATGGTGGGGCGTAGGTCAATTGGCAGACTACCGGACTGTTAATCCGGAGGGTGCAGGTTCGAATCCTGCCGCCCCAGTACCGCATGGTCGACGTTACCATCAGCGGCGTCATGAACACGAGCTGACAGGCCCCAGCCTTGGCCTGATCGCGGGTCGTGGGACATCTCGGGTAGCGGGAACGGGCGAGTACACGCATCTTGGCGGCGACCCTCAACCCCTCCCGCCATGACCTCCATTCCGGCAGCCGAGTCGACGCCCCCTCCCGCTCAGCGCGTTTCGATCTGGGAAGACTTCGCGGACATCTTCTTCGCGCCGGCCAGCGTCTTCGACCGACGACGCAACGGACCGTTCGGGGTCGTCTTCATAGTCCTCACCATCGTAATCGGCGCGCTGTCGTGGGCCTGGATGGGCGCGCTGGAACCGGTCTTCCGCGAGCAGTTCTCCCAGGCGATGGCCCAGGTCCAGGCGCAGCAGCCCGGGATGACGGCGGACCAGCTCGCCGGCATGCAATCGGTGATGCTCACGACGGGCAAGGTGTTCGCGATTCTGACCGTCCCCCTGATCGTGCTGCTCACCGGCTTCGCCGTCTGGCTGATCGGCAAGCTGTTCGACTCGACGGCCTCGTTCAAGACGGCGCTCATGATCGCGACGTTTGCGCAGTTCCCGCGAGTCCTGAAACTGGTCGTGGAACTGGTACAGGCGACGATCATGGACCCCTCCAGCCTCCGGTCGATCTACAGCCCTTCCCTGAGCCCTGCGCGCTTTCTCGACCCCGACACCGTCTCGCCGGCCGTGCTGAGCATCGCGGGACGATTCGACGTCTTCATCATCTGGATGACGGTGCTGATCGGAATCGGCGTCTACGTCGCCGGACGCGTCTCCAAGCGCAACGCGGGCCTGGTGGCCTCGCTCGTGTGGCTCCTCGGGGGATTGTTCGCCGTCTTCGGCGCAATGCAGAGTGGATGAGCGACCGGCATTTCCCTTCATCCTGAGCATGGATGTCCACCCACTTCTCCAGGGAATACTTCGACAAGTGGTACCGCGACCCGACGCACCGCGTTCATACACCGGCCGAGGTGGCGCGCAAGGTGCGCATGGTGCTCGGCGTCGCCGAGTATCTGCTCGAGCGGCCGGTGCGCACGGTGCTCGACGTCGGGTGCGGCGAGGGTACCTGGCAGCCGATCCTCACCAGGCTGCGACCGGGACTCAGGTATACCGGCGTCGATCCGAGTGAGTACGCCGTCGCGCGATTCGGAACGAAACGCAACATCCGCCTGGGTACTTTCGACCGGCTGGACGAACAGCGGTTCCGCACGCGCTTCGACCTCGTCGTCTGCTGCGACTTTCTCAACTACGTCGAGGCGCGGGAGTTGCGCCGCGGAGTGGGGCACGTGACCGGCTTGCTCGGAGGCGTCGCGTATCTCGAGGTGTACGCCGCGCAGGACGAGATCGTCGGCGACGTGCGCGGGTGGCACCGTCGCCCGGCGCGCTGGTACCGCAAGCTGTTCGACGAAATGGGGCTCGAGGGGTGCGGGATGCACTGCTACGTGGGCGAGGGGCTCGGCGACCGCATCGTGGCGCTGGAGCGGGCGGCCGCCGGGTAATGGACGGGATGGAGTCCGCGTTCTACATTCGGCAGGAACGCCCCGACGGCCAACGGGCCCCGCGGGCCTGCCGTATTGCAGCAGGTGGTGCGCCTCCCAGCGGCGCCGCAGGACATCCCCAACCATCACTTCAGCCGAGATGAGAGCCATGACGCACTTGCATCATCGACGCCCACGGACCCGACTCGCGATCGGCACTGCGCTGCTCGTCGCCGTGTCGGCGGTCCCGATCGTCGCCCAGAATCCGCCACAGCAGCGCGGGCAGCAGCGGCCCGCGCAGCAGCAGATCGAGATGGACACCGCGCGCGTGCGGCAGCTCTACGTGAGCAATCGGTTCGAGGATTATCCGGAGTCGAACTACGAGTCGGCGATCCGGGCGAACGCCCGCACGGACAGCGTCTATCGCGCGGCGGCGAATCGCGGCGAGTTCGATTATCGCAAGGTGACGTACCGGAGCAGCGTCGGGGATCTCGACATCCCGGCGTACCTGTACGAGCCGAAGCAGAAGCGCGGCGCGCGCGGACACGCGGCCATCATCATGGTTCACGGCGGCGTGCACGGAGCGTGGCGCGAGAACTACCTCCCCTTCGTGCGCGAGGCCATCAGCCGTGGTTACGTCGTGATCGCGCCCGAGTATCGGGGCAGCATCGGCTACGGCAAGGAATACCACGAGGAGTTCGACTACGGCGGCTACGAGGTCGAGGACGCCATGACGGCGCACGACTACATGCGGCGCAACCTCCCGCATGTCGATCCGGAGCGTGTCGCGATGATGGGCTGGAGCCACGGCGGCTTCATCACGGCCCACAGCATCTTCCGCGAAGAGCATCCGTTCGTGGCCGGCGTGGCGATCGTGCCGGTGACGAATCTCATCCACCGCCTGTCGTGGAGCGGTCCGCGCTACGTCCGCAACTTCGCGCCCGCGAAGCGGATCCAGGGGATGCCGCACGAGGTGCCGGAGAACTACTGGGAGCGGTCACCGCTCAAGCACGTCGACAAGCTCGAGGTGCCGATCCTCGTTCACATCGCGACGAACGATCAGGACGTGCGATTCCCGGAAGCCGAGCAGATGGTCAACGCACTGCGCGCGAAGAAGCCGCACCTTGCCGAGACGAAGATCTACGTCGACCCGCCGGGCGGCCACAGCTTCAGCCGCCGCGTGACGGACGACCTCGAGCCGGACTGGACGAAGCCGATGCGCGACTCCTGGGAGCGCACGTGGCTGTTCCTCGAGTGGCATCTCGACCCGTCGATCGACAAGTCACGACCGCAGGCGGCAACGAATCGGTAGGCCTTGCTCGGGGCTCACCAGCGGGGACCGAGGGACGCGAAGTGGTCGGTGATCAGTCGTCGGTGGACAGTAGTCAGCCGCGCCGCCTGACCACTGTCCCCTGCCGGCCGACCACCGACCACTTCGCCTTCCTCATCCCTCATCCCCCGTCCGCGTTGCGCTGCATTTCCCGCGCGACCTGCTCGACCCGCTCCATCACCCGAAGCAGGTTGCCGCTCCAGATCTTGGCGATCTGCTCCTCCGTGTAGCCGCGCTTCACCAGCTCGAGCGTCACGTTGAAGGTCTCGGTCGCATCGTTCCAGCCCACTACGCCGCCGCCGCCGTCGAAGTCGGAGCTGATCCCGACGTGGTCGATACCGATCAGCTTCACCGCGTAGTCGATGTGGTCCACGAAGTCGGAGACGGTCGCGCGCGGCGGCGCCGGAAACCGCTGGTCGATTTCCGCCATCCGCCGCTGATACTCGGTGCGCCGCTCGTCCGGGAGCTGCCGCACGGCACCCTGCCCGCCACCGGTGATCCCGAATTCCTGCCGCAGCGCGGCCATCGCCTGCGTCCGCTCCGGCGACGGCGGCACGCACTTCACGTAGCCCGCGAACGCCACCATCTGGATCACGCCGCCGTTCTGCTGGAGCGCACGCAACATCTCGTCATCCATGTTGCGGCTGTGGTCGCACAGCGCGCGCACGGCCGAGTGCGACGCCATGATAGGGGCGCGGGAGAGCTGCGCCGTCTGCATCATCGACTCCTTCGATGGATGCGAGATGTCGACCATGATGCCGACGCGGTTGAGCTCCGTCACGACCCGGCGGCCGAGAGGGCTCAACCCGCCGTGCATCCAGCCATCGCGCTCACCGGTGTTGGAGTCCGAGAGCTGGCTGTGTCCGTTGTGCGCGAGGGAGAGATAGCGCGCGCCGAGATCGTAGAACTTCTGCACGTTGCGGATGTCGTCGCCGAGCGGGTAACCGTTCTCGACGCCGATGAGCGCCACTTTCCGGCCGGACGCGTAGATCCGCCGCACGTCGGCCGCCGTGAGGGCAAGGCCGATGCGATCGGGCGCGATCTCCTTCGTCAGCCGGTGGATCGCCTCGAACTTCTCGATCGCGGCGGCGTGGGCGCTGTCGAAGCCCGTTCTGGCGAGGCTTCCGCGCTGGCCGACGTAGACGATGAGGAACGCGGCGTCGAGTCCGCCCTCCTCCATCTTCGTCACGTCGACCTGCGTACGCTCGAGCCGCTGGCCGTAGTTGGGACCCGGCAGCGTGAAATTGGCCGGGCTGATGTCGACGTGGGTGTCGATCGTCAGCACGCGCTCGTGGATCGCGCGGGCGCGCGTGGCGAGTTGCGCGTCGGCCTGGGCGACGACCTCGGCGGCGCCGAGCGAGAGCGCGATGAGCGCGGCCATGAGCGCGGGCGCGGTGCGACCGAACAGGCGTGAAACTCGAGCCGGCATGGATCCGTCCTCCTGGGGAAACGCCCGGACCGCGCGGCAAGTGTACCGACGCGCCGCGGCCCGCGGCAAGGCAGAGCAGCATTCCAAGCTACGGGCCTTCGCGAGCCGGCTCAAGGATGAAATGTTTGCCGAAACGGTGGAGCCCTGCGGGGCTCCCGGTGTACATATCTGCACGAGGCCCGACGGCGCAGCCGGTCCGGTGGGGGCCGCGACTTCGGCTGCGACCGCAGGCCCTTTGCACATAGGAGGGCGTATGCCCCGTTTCGAGTTTGCAGTAGGAAACCCCAGCACCTTCCGGGAGGCAGGGATCGTCCAGAGTGAGTCGTTCGATGACGCCCTCGAGGCGATCACCGAGCAGGTCACGGTACGGGACGGCGATACCCTCGAGATCGGCGTGAGGGGATTTCCGCCCGCGCACTACCAGTGCGTCTGGCCGAAGATCAACGGGGTACCGAGCTGGCGGCCCACCGGGCTGCGAGCGGCCTGATCCAGTTGAAGGGGGGGCACGCGGCCGGGGCTCGCTGAGGCGGGTTCCGGCCGCGGTGCATCCGGCAATGCCAGGAGAAGCCCGGTTAGCGCAAATCGGGTCCCGCCCATATCTTGGGGGCCCATGTTTACCGCTGGCCCCGCTTCCCTCCGTCGACGTTTCGCGCCGCTGCTCGCGGCGATGGTCGCCGTGCACGCCTGCGAGATGCCAACCGCTCCCGGGTTTCCGGAGTCGGCGATCCCGTTCGAACCACCGCCCGCCTATGCTATTTGGTGGGAGCTGACGGCAGCGTGCGCGGGTGTGAATCGAGATTTCGACAGCGTGCGCTGGTTCGTCGTGCCCGGTGCGCGTTCGATCCCCTATGGTGACGCGGAGTACCAGGGTCTCTGGTATCGCGCCGGAAATCG
>CAYLPM010000019.1:0-2228 GCA_964385525.1 uncultured Gemmatimonadaceae bacterium | reverse complement strand
AGCAGGAGAAGCGGGATGAGTGCGGTCGTGCGCGGCATGCGGCCTCCGGTCGCCGGGATCGGATCGAGGTCCGCGAGCGGCACTCGCGTCCTTCATCATCCGACGCGTGGCTGCGACAATCGTTAACTCCTTTCGGGGTACGCTCGCGTGCGGAGCCGATGTCGGAGTGGTCCGGCACGCCGGCTGTCTGGACCCTGAATCGGCCGCATTGCCCGATGGCAGACTTGCGCTTCTGCGACGCGGCTCGACCAGGCCGTCGACTTGCGGGTGGTCGCCCGTCGCGGTATCGATGCCGCATGCCGATCGGTCGCAACGATCCCTGCCCATGCGGCAGTGGCAGGAAATTCAAGAAGTGTCACGGCGCAGCGACGAGCGACGCGCCCGCCTCGCCCGAGGCCGCGCGGGCCCGCACCCTGAAGGTCGCCGATGTGGAGCTCGGCGAGCGCCTCGTTCGGTTCGCGCGTATGCGCCATGGCCCGGACTGGCTCCAGGAGGTGCTGGACTCGGAGCCGCTGTTCGTCGAGCTCGGCACGCCGGCCGATGCCGAGATGCCGATCTTCATCCCCTGGCTGCTCTTCTTCAGACGGGGAGCCGATGACGCGACGATCGCCGACGAGTGGCGTCGCGAGCAGGTGATGCGCCCGTCATCGGATGCGCGCCTCCTGCAGGATGCGTACGCGGAAGCCTGGATGTCGGTGTGGGAGGTGGCGGAGGTCGTGCGCGGCGTCGGCTCGCGGATGAAGGACCTGCTCACGGGCGAGGAGCGCTTCGTCCACGACGTGCGTTCCGCGGAGACGCTGGAGCGCTTCGATTCGATGCTCGCGATCATCGTGACGTGCGACGGCATCTCGTTCTTCGGTGGCGGGCACGCGCAGCCGTTGCCGCCGCAGTACGCGGAGCAGGTGGTACGGGCCGGACGACGCCTGTGCCGCGTTCGGACGCGCCCGGCGCCGCCGTCGCGGCTGCGCGATCCGGAGGTTCAGCTCGCGCTCCTGGCGACGTGGAGGGGAATGGTCGAGGCCATGATGAACCGGCCTGCGCCGACGCTCCAGAACACGGACGGCGATCCGTTCGTCCTCACGCGGGACGACTTCGGCCTGCTCGGCCCGCGCGCCGATGTGGCACGTGCGCTGGCGACGATCCCCGGCGTTCAGGAGCGCGAAGAGGAGGGCGACGAGACGGTATTCACGATGACGAGGCCGGGGAACACGGTACACCGGTCGTGGGACAATACGGTAGTCGGACGCATCGCGCTCGCCAACTCACGCCTCACGGTGGAGACCAACTCCGCGCGGCGCGCCGACACCCTGCGGTCGACCATCGAGGCGCGCCTGAAGGGGCTGGTGCGCTTCCGGCTTCGCAAGGAGGAGAACACCGCGCAGCTCATGGAAGCGGCTCGAGAGTCCCGGCCGGCTCGCGCCTCGCGCCCCGGAACGGCGGTGCCGGCCGAGACGGAAGTGGCGGTGCGCCAGTTCCGGGAGCAGCATCTCAGAGAGTGGCTCGACGACTCGATTCCGGCGCTCGGCGGGCTCACGCCGCGCGAGGCGGCGCGCTCGGCGCGGGCGAGGCCGAAGCTGGAGGTGTTGCTGAAGGAGATGGAGCGGAGCGAGGCCCGGCTTCCGGAGCGTGAGCGCATCGATCTCGGCTGGGTGCGCGAGGCGCTCGAGGTCTGATGGACGATGCCTACGAGGGAGACTGGCCCGGGCATCGGGCCGGGGCTCCTGCAACTGGCGCCCGATCTCGCGATCGAGGTGCTCTCGCCGAGCGAGACGGCGTCGGAGCTCCAGGAGAAGCTCGACGACTACAAGGCTGCCGGTACCGCGCTCGTCTGGGTCGTCGATCCGGTGCGGCGAACGGTGATGGTCGTGGCCAGCGACGCACCCGTCGAGTGGCTGCACGAGGCGGACGTGCTGGAGGGCGGCGACGTCGTGCCGGGGTTCTCGTGTCCAGTCGCCGCCATCTTCGAGGGGATCGCCAGGGCCTCCTGACGCGCGCTACTCGAGTACCTCGCGCAGCGAGACCGTGAACCCCCGCAGCACGCCTTCCCCATCGAGGGATGCGTCTGGACCGATCGTCGAGGTCGTGCCGTCGGAGCGGTAGATGCGCGCCGCGATGCGCTCGGGGTCGATCACCCAGACGAGCCGCGTTCCGGCCGCGAGCCAGTCGTCGACCTTCTCCAGCACCTCACCGGCCCGATCGCCCGGTGAGAGGATCTCGGCCACCAGATC
>CAYLPM010000018.1:0-3469 GCA_964385525.1 uncultured Gemmatimonadaceae bacterium | reverse complement strand
GCCGGCCAGTTCGCGGCGGCGCTGACCACCTTGCAGGCTGTGCGGGCCAGCCTCGTGTACGCCCTCGAGCCGAGCTTCGACCGGGTATGGACGGGGTTTCCGGAGTTCACCAACGGACCCGAGACGATCTTTGCCTATCAGGCATCGGTGAACGATGGGGAGCCGTCAGGCAACAACGGCAACTACGGTGAGCGCCTGAACTTCCCGAACGGCGGTCATTGGGGCTGCTGCGGCTTCCACCAGCCGTCGCAGACTCTCGTCAACTTCTTTGCCGTCGATCCCACCACCGGTCTGCCGTTGGCCCTGACGGATCCCAGCTGGAATGCCCGCAACACCAACCTCACGTCGGCGACGATCATCCCCGTCGACCCGCGACTCGACTGGACCGTCGGCAGAGATGGCGTTCCCTTCAAGGATTGGGGGCCCCACTCGCCCGGCTGGATCCGGGATCCGGCGTACGGCGGCCCCTACAGTCCGAAGAAGAACGTGCACGAGCAGGCCAGTGGCGCGGAGCAGCTCGCCGGCGGGTGGCTTCCCACGCAACAGAACAACGTGAAGATCCACATCTTCCGCTATGCCGACCTGCTGCTGCTGCTCGCCGAAGCGGAAATCGAAGCCGGTTCACTGGAGAACGCGCGCACGATCATCAACGAGATCAGAGCGCGGGCGGGTGTTGCCGCGCAGGGGCCCGGCACCGATCGCGCAACCATTGCCGTACCGATCGACGATGCGTCCATCACCTGGGCCGACTACCAGATCGGCCTGTATACCGCATTCCCCGACCAGGAGTATGCGCGCACCGCCTTGCGCTACGAGCGGCGACTCGAGCTGGCGATGGAAGGGCAGCGCTTCTTCGATCTCCGGCGGTGGGGAATCGCCGCTCAGGTGCTCAACGACTACATCGCGGTCGAAGGCACCAGACGAGTTCAGCTCGCCACTGCCGAAACGTTCGGGTCGCGCCACCAGCTCTTTCCGATTCCTCCGCTCCAGATCGAATTGAGCAAGGTCGGCGAAGAGAGCAGGCTCACGCAAAACCCGGGGTGGTGAACCGCGCGCGCTAGTGGTTCCCGATCAGGAATGCCTGCAGCGAATCTCCGGTGTTCGTGACGAATACCGTCCTCCCCGCGGAGGTGGTGACCAGCGCGAGACCGGAGACGTTCAGTGGAGTCAGCAATCCACTCTCCGACGGCGGCACGGGCCTGAACTGGCCCGTGCCGTCGCCTTTCAGCCACAACCCGTGGCCTGCATCGGCTCTCGGCGTGTTCGGCTCCGCATCGAACAGGTTACCCGCAACGATGAGATCCGAATGGCCGTCGCCGTCCACGTCGTGGACGATGATGGCTCTGATCGGCGCGATCTGCGCCAGGTTGGGGAGCGGCGCCGCGCTGAACCTGCCGCCGCCGTCGTTACGGAGGAGAAGGCTGGCAAAGGTATCCGCCTGATGATGGATTGCCTCCTCCAGCTGGGCGGGACTCAGTAGTTGACGGACCGCGGCGTCGGCAAACGACTCGTACGTGGGAAACAAGAGCGCGAACGAGTAGATCTCGCGGCCCAGCGGCACCAGACCGAGGAAGGGACGCTCGGTCCCATCGATCTCCTGCGTGAGGAGGACGTCCGTCGTCTGATTCCCCGTGAAGTCCGCCGCGTACACCCCGAACCTGCTCTCGCTCGACGTCGTGTAGGTATGGTTCAGTCCCAGATTCCCGGCGACGAGGTCGGCACGTCCATCGCCATCGAAATCGCCGGCCTCCAGGCTGTACCACCAGCCGCGCGTCGGCGGCAGCCCCGTCGACGCGGTCACGTTGCGCAAGCGCCCTCCATCGTTCCGATGGAACTGGATCGGCATCCATTCGCCCGCAGTGACCAGGTCGAGGGCACCATCACCGTCGAAATCGATCCAGACGGCATCGGTGATCATGCCGCCGGGATCCGCCAGGTCGGGCGCCACCTCCTCGGTCACATCGGTGAAGCGCCCTCCGTCATTCCTGAGCAGATGGCTCCTGGCCGGATAGGGGTAGCGTCGCGGCGTCAGGCGGCCACCGACGAACAGATCCGGACGCCCATCACCCGTGAAATCGCCGGCCTGCACGGTTGCCGTGCTGGTCAGCATGGTCGGCAATGCCTGCGCGTCCCTGACGAACCTGCCGCCTCCCCGGTTGATGTAGAGACGATCCTGCAACAGCGGAGAGTTCGGCGCGAGATGATATCCACCGCTCGTCACGTAGAGGTCCGGCAGGCCGTCCGCGTTGGCATCGAAGAACAGGGCGCCCCAGTCCTCGTATGCCTTGTCGGCCTCCCAGGGCTGGCCGTCGACGGAGGGTGCAAAGGTGCCGTCCGGCTGCTGGAGGAACAGCTGTCCCGCCACACCCAATCCACCGCCGACGAACAGGTCGTCCAGGCCGTCGCCATTCGCGTCCCCGACGGCGACTGACGGCCCCTGGCGCGATATCATGTAGGGCAGAAAGGGTTGTACGCCGTAGTCCACCAACTCTCTCTGCTCGTGCGCGTAGGCGGGTAACCGGGTCGCGGCCACGGGCTGGAAGCGGCGGTGCCGGACTGCCTGCGAGCCATCGGGTCGCCGTCGCTCGATCGCATCCGTCTGTTTCACGACCACGAGCCGATCGACGTCGAGGTCCGTCAGAACCTGGTACCGGCCGTCGGGCCACAGCACTTCGAGACTGTCCACCCGACTGGCGCGGCCGAGCCCGAAATGCACTCGCTCGTCCATGCTGGACATGTAGCCCCGATAGGGGGTGTGGTCGATGTATTGCCTTTGATCACCGACGGTGAGGATGAGCTTCGCGCCGATCCCGCGCTCCTGTGGCGACTCGCTGTCCAGTCGCACCTGCAGATGGTGATGCGCGCGGTCGGCCCGGCCGACGTTCTGGTAGATGAAGGCGGGCGCATCGATGTTGTTCACGACGAGGTCGAGCCATCCGTCGTTGTCGAGATCGGCGTAGGCGGCACCGTACGAAAAGCTCGGCTGGTCCATACCCCAGTCGCGGGACACGTCACGAAACGTCAGATCGCCCGCGTTCCGGAAGACGTGATTGGGCAGCTCGTACGCGTGAAGCGCCTCCAGCAGGTCGAGTCCCGTTCGGTCGGAAGACGGCGCCCCCGTCGGTCGGCGCACGCCACGAATCGCCGTCTGGTAGTCGAAATCGTTCACCGCCTTGGGATAGCCATTGGAGATGAAGATGTCCTTGAGACCATCGTTGTCGAAGTCGGCGAAAAGCGCGCTCCAGCTCCAGTTCGTGTAGGCGACGCCGGCCAGGCGAGCGATCTCGCTGAACAGGACATCCCCATCGTCCGTGATGCCGTTGCTCAACTGCAGGGTGTTGAGAGGATAGTCGTCGCGCAGGCCGCGACTCCGCGACGCGAGGAGACTGCCGTACGTCATGTGTCCGCTCATGCGCTTCCGGCCGCTCAGCTCCCGCGGCATCATGTCCACCTGGAGAATGTCGGGCCA
>CAYLPM010000017.1:0-7526 GCA_964385525.1 uncultured Gemmatimonadaceae bacterium | reverse complement strand
GCGGCGCGAGCCCGGCCACGATGCGGCCGAGCCGCAGGGCCTCCTCGCACAACGCCGGTCGCACCCAGTCGTCGCCCGCGGTCGCGGCGTAGCCCTCGTTGAACACGAGGTAGATGACGGCCAGCACCGACGACAGTCGCTCCTCGAGCTCCTCGCCACGTGGAACCTCGAACGGGACACCCGCCTCGGCGAGCGTCCGCTTCGCGCGCACGATGCGCTGAGCGATCGTCGGCATCGGCACCAGGAACGCGCGTGCGATCTCCTCGGTGGTCAGCCCGCCGAGCAGCCGGAGCGTGAGCGCCACGCGCGCTTCGGTCGAAAGCACGGGATGGCAGGTCGTGAAGACGAGGCGCAGGAGGTCGTCGCCGACGTGATCGTCGAGCGCGTCGACGAGCTCCGCCTCGGGGCTCTCCTGCCGGGCCTCGAGCTCGCGGCCAAGCTCATCGTGCTTGCGGTCGAGTCGGGACGCCCGGCGCAGGTGATCGATCGCCCGATGCTTCGCTGCGGCCATGAGCCACGCGCCGGGATTGTCCGGGATGCCCGCTTCGGGCCACCGCTCGAGCGCGGCGACGAGCGCGTCCTGGGCCAGATCCTCCGCCAGGCCGACGTCGCGCACGATCCGCGCGAGGCCGGCAACGAGCTTCGCCGATTCGATCCTCCAGACCGCGTCGATCGCACCATGCACAGATGTCGCCGTCACGGCTTCACCAGTCGCGCACGATCTCCATGAGCGTCCGCCCGATCTCGTAGTTCTCGCGGAAGCCCCCGAAGCGTTCCGCCTGCGGACCCGAGGCGAACAGGGGGACCAGCGCCCCGCTGTGGCCGCCGGTGGTGTACTTCAGCTCGAAATCACGGCCCGTCTCGACCAGGGCCAGACCGCCGGTCTCGTGATCCGACGTGACGATCACCAGCGTGCCCGGCGTGCGGCGGGCGAAGTCGAGTGCGACGCCGACGGCATGGTCGAACTCGAGAATGTCCCTGGTGATGTTTTCCAGGGGCTCGTGGCCGTGCGTGGAGTTGTCGGTGGCCTCCGATTCGAACAGCGCCACGAACCCGTCGGGGTCGCGCGACAGCTTCGCGAGCGCCGCCTCGACCATCGCGGCCACGGCGACCGGCCGCGGATCGAGCTGGTGGAAGTCACCCTCGGCGAACAAGCCGACCAGCGGACGATCATCGGGACGGTAGGCCGCGAGCTCGGCGGCCGTGGAAACACAGCTCGATCGCGCGCACATCTCTCCGAGAAGGTCCCGCCCGTCACTGCGCGTCGCGCGCTCGAACGACGCACGTCCACCACCGAGCATCACGTCCAGCCCTGCGGATGCGAACTGCTCGGCGATCGGCTCGGACCAGTAGCGGCTCGGGGAATGCGCGACGAACGCCGCCGGCGTGGCATCGACGACCGAGGTCGTCGTGAGGACGCCGGTCGCCTTCCCCTTGTCGCGCGCGATCTTGAACCAGGTCTCGATCGGCTCGCACCCGGCCGGCCAGTCGCGCCCCGCGGCGCCTCCGCCGCGAGGCAGTGGACACGCCGACGCGGGACCCACGCTGATCGTCCGGTTCGTGACGCGCTCCCCCGTGGCGTACACGGTGGCACCGGCGGCGCTGTCCGTCACCTTGTGCAGCGCGCTCCGCGTGTCCACCAGTCCGACCACCGGCATCCGCTTCACCGCCAGGTTGTCGCTCGCGAACTCCGCGGCGGTCCACAGGCCCACTCCCGCGCCGTCGGCGATGAGTAGGATGATGTTGCGGACCGGTTCGTCGGCACTGACCGACGCGGCGGGCGACGACGTGTCCGGGCGTGGGGCGCAGCCGACGGCCGCGAGCAGGATGAGCGGCGCAGCCGCGAGGCATTGGATTCTCATGCAGACCAAGTCGAAATCGGATCGGATGCGGGGCGGGATGCGGGGCTCGATGCGGCGCCGGCCCGAACTCCTCGAATCTACCGGTCGGAGAGTCGGCGCGCGACCGAACGACGCGCGATCCCGGTCCTCTCGTCCGTCGATGCGCCGATGATCAGTCGCTGCGCAACGCCTCCAGCGGATCGATGCGCGAGGCCCGCCGCGCCGGGAGATAGAGGGCCAGTCCCGCGACCGCCAGCATGAGGAGCGTGAGCGCCGCGTAGCTCAGGGGATCCGTCGGCGTCACGCCGAACAGCATCCCGCTCATCAGGCGCGTCAGCATCAGAGCGGCGGCCAGGCCGACGACGATTCCCGCCAGCACGACCACCCCGCCCTGCCGCAGCACCATCCAGCGCACATCGCCGATACCCGCGCCGAGAGCCAGCCGCACCCCGATCTCCGAGGTCCGCCGGCTCACCGCATAGGCGACCACGGCATAGACGCCGATCGCACCGAGGAGGAGCGACATCCCGGCTCCGAACCCGATGAGCGTGAGCGCGAACGCCGTCGGCGCCGCGGCGGCACTCACGACATCCTCGAGCGTCCGGACGTCGGCCAGGGGGAGCGACGGATCGAGGTCGCTCAACGCCCGGCGGACGGACGTGGTGATCGACGTGGGCGCCACCGAGGTGGCCACCACCCACGACATCCTGCTCGGCGGCGGTCCGATGGCGGCCTCCGGCAGCGTCGGCAGATAGATCGTGCGCACGAATTCGTCCGTCTCCATCCGCGCGCGAACATCCCGCGCCACGCCGACCACCGTGTGCCACGGGCCCTCGTTGCCGAATCGCACGCGGCGACCGACCGGATCCTCGGCCGCGAAGTACGCCTCTGCGGCGGACTCGCTGAGGATCACGGCCGTCGCGTCGCCCCGCTCATCCGCCACCGTGAACGCGCGGCCGCGCACGGAGATCCCCATGGTCCGGAAGTAGTCGATGGTCGCCACGCGCGCGCCCGTGACCGGGGGGACTTCTCCCTCCGGCGCGGGCCGTCCCTCGGCCTCGAGCGTCTCGCCCCAGCACATGTTGCCCGAGAGCGGAAGGCACTGGCCGATCGCGGCCACCGACTCGACACCGGGCAGAGCCCGGAGCCGATCGAGCAGCCGGTCGTTGAAGGCCTTCGCCGCCGCGCGGTTCTCGTACCGCGTACCGGGGAGCCCGATGTCGAAGACGAGCGCCTGCCGCTCCGTGAAGCCGAGATCCACCGCGTGGAGCGCGGCGAACGTGCGCATCAGAAGTCCGGAGCCGATGAGCAGCACGAGCGCGAGCGCGACCTGCGTGGCGACGAGCACGTTGCGTCCGCGCAGCGGCGCGCGACCGGCCGTGGCGCGCCGCGCGCCTTCCTTGAGAAGGTCGCCGAGATCGACGCGCCGGGTGAGCGCGGGCGTCAGGCCCAGCACCAACCCGGCAACGAGCGTGACGCCGAGTGCCACCGCGACGATCGTCGCATCGAGACCCACCTCGTCGAGTCGCGGGATCGTCACCGGTGCCCGGGACCGGAGCACGCGCAGCGTCGCCGCGGCCACTCCGATGCCGATCACGCCGGCGGCCGAAGCGAGCAGCAGCGTCTCGGCGATCGAGCCGCGCAGGAGGCGTCCACGATTCGCACCGAGAGCCGCGCGTAGCGCCGTCTCTCGCTGCCGCTCCTCGGCGCGCACGAGCACCAGGTTGGCGACGTTCGCGACGGCGATGGGCAGGACGAGTCCGACCGTCCCGAGCAGAATCCAGAGCGTCGCGCGCACGCCGCCGACGACACTCTCCTTGAGTGTCACGACGCGCGGGAACACGCCGGCATCGTCGAGATACATCGAGACGCGGCGCGGATCGTCGGCGGTCTCGCGGAGCAGCGGATGGAGTGAGGCGATCTCGCGCTCGAGCGCGTCGGAGTCGACTCCTGCAACGAGTCGCGCCACCGCGAGCTCGTTCCACCCGCCGATCCCCGTCGGTGGCACGCCGCGTGGAATCCAGAACGCCACCCGGGACGACGGAAATGCGAACGTCGGAGGCATGACACCCACCACCTGGTACGCGACGCCGCCCAGCTCGACGCTGCGCCCAAGCATGCCCTCGTCGGCGCCGAACCGTTCCCGCCAGAGCCTGTCGGACAGCACGACCACGGGTGAAGCGCCGGGCGCGCCTTCATCGGCCGTGAACCACCGGCCGATGCGCGCTGGAACGCGAAGGACGTCGATCAGCGAAGGAGTCGCGCGAGCACCTTCGAGTTGCACGGGCTCGCCCGCGCCGGTCAGCGTCTGGTCGACCCCGCTGTACATGGAGATCGCGTCGATCGATCGAAGTCGCTCGGCGTAGAAGCGGTAGAAGCCGTACGTGATGCCGAGTCCGCGATCGATGTCGAGGCCGGAGCCGCCGTGATCCACCTGCACGATCCGGTCGGAATCGGGATACGGAAGCGGACGGAGGACGACGCCGTGAACGAGGCTGTACACGGAGATCGCGGCCGAGATGCCGAGCGCCAGCGTGACGACGGTCGCCAGGGTGAAGGATGGCTGTCGAAGCAGCCGCCGTCCCGCGTATCGCACGTCCTGCCAGGCGCCCTGGAAGCGGGCGCGGCGAGTCGGCGTGACGGCGGTCGTTCGTGTCGCGTGCAGACGGGGAGCCTTCATGGCGAGGTCGAGGAGGGAGTGCACCGTGATCGCGACGACCGCGAGGCGGCCGGTGCGGCGTGCGTCCGCGGCAATGTGCCCGAAGCACTCGGCAAGGTCGCCGCCGAACGCATCGCGGAAGCGGCGAGGGAGGAGAAAGGTGCCGCGCCGGTAGATCGCGAGCGCGAGCGTTACGGTGCGCGAGGCCTGGCGTGCGCTCATGCGCCGGCCTTGCGCGGCGAAAGGCTCGACCGCGCGAGCCGCGCGAGCTGCTCGAGACGTGCAGCCTCGGCCGCGAGGACGCGCCGGCCCTCCGCGGTGATCGTGTAGTACCGCCGTCGCGGATCGTCGTCCGTCCCGCCGGGACTCGGCGTCTCCTCGATCAGCCCCTGCTCCGACAGTTCGGCGAGCAGCCCGTACAGCGTCGCGGGCCAGAGCCGGATCGCACCCTCGGTCCGTTGCTCGACCTCCTGCCGGATCGCGTACCCGTGCATCGGGTGGCGCGCCAGCGCGATCAGCATGTGGAGGCCCTTGGGCTCGAGGAGCGCGCGCGCGGGTGGGTGCTCCCAAGGGGTCATAGGTATGACTCTATATCTATACGCGACGAGAGTCAACGATCCCCATCGACTGGCACCTACCGCCCACGGCGCGCCGGGCGCGAGCGCAGGCGCGGTCAACGATCCTCTTGACGAGGTATATGCGTCGCACATATATGTGCCGCACATTCAAATCGTGGTGAACCATGGATCGCGAGCGCCCCGTCGATCGATTTCTGCCTCTGAGGCCCGTCGAGTTCCACATCCTCCTCAGTCTGGCCGCCGGCGAGCGGCACGGGTACCGGATCATCCAGGATGCCGAGTCTCGAGGCGCGACGATGGTGCCTGATGTCGGGACGCTCTACCGTGCGTTGCATCGAATGCAGGATCAGGGGCTGATCCGCGCGGCCGAGCGTCGACCGGCGCCGGACGCGAGCGACGAACGACGCAATTACTACCGCATCACCGAGCTCGGACTGCGAGTGGCGCGCGCCGAGGCGACGCGCATGGAAGCGCTCACCCGGGCGGCGCGAATCGGTGGCCTGCTCGGAGGAATCCCCACATGAGCGACGATCGCTGGCTGCGTGCATCCGAGCGCTGGCTGCGGTTGCTGCTGCGGATGTATCCCGCCGACTTCCGCGACGAGATGGGCCGTTCCCTCACCGAAGCCTACCGGGATCGCTGCCGCGCAGCGCTGCTCCGCGGGGGCCGCGGCTCCCTGGTGGGGGTCTGGCTGCGGGCGTTGGCCGATTCGCTGCGCAATGGTCTCGGCGAGCGCCTGCGCCCGGGCATTCGCTGGCGGCGGACCGGCAACTGGGGACGCGATGCTCAGCTCGCACTCCGGCGCCTGCTGCGCGCGCCGGCCTTCGTGCTCGCGATCGTCGGCACGCTGACCGTCGGCTTGGGCGCCTTCGCGGTCGTGTACACCGTGGTTCACAAGGTGCTGATCGCGCCGCTCCCCTACGACCGGCCGAACGATCTCTACTTCGTGTGGCGGGACTATACCTGGATCCAGTTCGAGCGAGGATGGCTGGGCGGGACCGACGTGGCCGCGCTGGATACGGCCGGCGGACTGATCGAGGGGGCAGCAGGCTTGCGACGCGGCGCAGTCACGCTCGCGGGCGGAGTCGCCGGCGAGCCGGCGGAGATCGCCGTGATGGTCACGTCGCCCGGACTCTTCGATCTGCTCGGCGTGCAACCGCGACTCGGACGCGTCTTTGCGCCGGACGAGGTCGGCCCTGGACGAGCGCCCGTCGTGGTGCTGGGGCACGAGCTGTGGCGAGCGAGGTTCGGAGAGGATCCGGGTGTCGTCGGCTCGGAGATCCGGCTCGATGGCACGCCGTTCACGGTGATCGGCGTGATGGGGCCGGACTTCCGGTTCGCGCGGCACTCGAGCCTCGGTACGCCGCAGCAGGCGGACGCGTACATCACGTTCGAGTTCGAGCTCGCGGCGACGAATCCTGGCGCGGGTTCGTACGCCGGGCTGATTCGCGCGCGGCCGGGCACTTCACCGGAGCTGGTGACCGAAGCGGTGGGTGCGGTCGGCAGGCTGGTGGATGAGCGTGACATGGGCAGCCGCGGCCTGCGCCTCTATCCCGTGGCCATCAGGTCGGACCTCGTCGACGCCGTGCGTCCCGCGCTCGTCGTCCTCGGCCTGGCTGGCGTGTTTCTCGTCCTCGTCCTCACCGTCAACCTGGCGACGCTGCTGCTGTCGCGCGCGGCCCAGCGTGAGCGCGAGTTCGCGATCTCGCGCGCGCTGGGCGCCGACCCGGCGGCACTCGTCCGGGCGACGCTTCTCGAGGGAGGACTCCTGGGCTTGCTGGGCGGCGCAGGCGGTGTCCTCGTGGCGCTGTGGGGGACGCGTCTGCTGGTCGCGCTCGCGCCGCTGGACTTGCCGCGGCGGGAGACGATCGTGGTGGACTGGGGGATCGCCGCGACGATACTCGGCATCGGTGCGCTGCTCGGCCTGATCGCCGGGGCGCTTCCGGCGGCGTGGGCCACGCGGACCAGCCTCGCGGCATTGATGTCGGCCGTCAACGTGCGCGGTGGCGGCGGCCACGGACGGATGCGTCGCGCGATGGTGGTGGTGCAGGTCGCCCTGTCCCTCGTGCTTCTCACGGCCGGCGGTCTCGTGGTTCGCAGCTTCGGACAGCTCCTCCAGGCGCAGGGGGGCTTCGACCCGAGTGGTGTCCTGACGCTGCGCGTGCCGGTTTCGTCGGAGCGCTACCCGGACAGCGCCTCGGTGTCCGCGCTTCACGACCGGCTTGAGACCGAGCTGGCCGCGC
Source organism: uncultured Gemmatimonadaceae bacterium (assembly GCA_964385525.1). Taxonomy (GTDB): domain Bacteria; phylum Gemmatimonadota; class Gemmatimonadetes; order Gemmatimonadales; family Gemmatimonadaceae; genus DATKCV01. The sequence goes on along the minus strand of CAYLPM010000017.1, from coordinate 205 downwards.
TGCCGGGTGTGCGGAGGATCGGCGCGGCATCGGCGCTTCCGCTTTCCGCGGGCGCGGATCAGGCGGCGGCGCGCTTCCCCGTCAGCCTGGCCAACACGGGCGACATGGATCAGGATGCGCCGCTGGTCGACATCATTCGTGTGCGCCCGGGACTGACCGAAACGCTGGGGATTCGTGTGCTCGCCGGTCGCACGTTCGAGCGGCC
>CAYLPM010000016.1:0-8257 GCA_964385525.1 uncultured Gemmatimonadaceae bacterium | reverse complement strand
GCTCCCCGAAAATCGCGCTCAGTACGGGGTCGGGATCCTCGGCCACGACGACGATGTCGACGCGCGGCTCGAGCGGCAGCGGCACTGTGAACTCTCGGTAACGAGCGAAGCCTCTGCAGAAGCACAGCGGGCCCTGTCGCTGCAGCGCCCCGAGCATGAGATCGGGGACCGCCCAGGTGAACGCGTAATAAATCCGGAGCTGCCGCGACCACGGCAGGTCCTCCTGCAACGTTGCCCGTGGGAGCAGTCCGTGCTTGCCCCACTGAACGTCCACTTCCGGCCGGCCGTGCCGCCAGTCAGTGCCGACGATCGTACCGTGCCAGTAGGTCCAGAGCCTCGTCGGCGAGCCACGCCCGTCGTATCCCACCCACGTGATCTCCTGATCGGTCGGCGAACTGAAGGGGACCCACGCCCCGTGAACGTCGTCGCGCCACAGGAGATGGTAGGCGATGATCCGGCGGACCGGATGCTTGACCGCCACGACGCGCACCAACGGGAACGTCTCGTCGCGATGCAGGTACAAGGTAGGTGCGAGACTCCGCGCCAGCGCGACCACGCTGTCCGGTGCCAGGGCGATCCCCGCCACGGCTTCCGCCAACACGGGTATGCGAGCCCGCGGACCGCAGGCCGAGAGCATGAACGCAATGACGAGCGCCGAAAGCATGAGCTGGCGACGCCGGACTCGACGTGATCGCGGTCCGGATAACCAGCCTATTAGGCTTTTGCCCGTTAGAGGGTTACTATTCACCCGACGCCCCCCGGGGTGTCATCCATCCATGCCGTCGCCACTCACCAATGGAGGGTTCATGCGCAAGCCTCGTCCGGCCACGTACAATCCCGCGCAGGCGCTGCACCTCATCTCCAACGATCGAAGCGGAGCGCCACTCAGCTGCCCCTCGTGCGCGGGGCATATCGAGCGGAGCCCCATTCACACGCCACCCCCACCGCAGGCCCACGTGACACTCAAGTGCACGGCCTGTGGACGGGTGGCGCGCTACATCGCGGGAGCCGCCTGACCGGGACACGGCGCGCGCCTCACGCCCTCCGGAAGCTGGTCGCAGCACGAAACTTGCCCCCTTGGTGGTATGCCTGGGACATCTGTTTGGTCCGCTTTCAGGCATGATCTCGCACGCCCGGTGAGCCGGACCGTCCGGCTCGGCGCCGCGAGCATCACGCGCCACCGCAAGGCCCCGCGAGGGGGGAGAGGATCGTTTCATGGCTCGCATCACCGGCACCGTCAAGTGGTTCAACGACGCGAAAGGATTCGGCTTCATCTCGCGTGAAGGCGGTCCCGACGTCTTCGTCCACTACAGCGCGATCTCGGGCTCAGGCTTCAAGTCGCTTGCCGAAGGCGATCAGGTGGAATTCGAGATCGTTCAGGGACAGAAGGGCCCCCAGGCCGCCGACGTCATCAAAGTCTGAACCTCCTCGTCGGAAGACGCCCCCCGGATGACCACGGGGGGCGTCGTGCATCCCACTCCGACTTCCTCGAGCTCGCCTCACAAACATGGTTGTCCACACCGGGCACCCTCCTTGCCTCCTCTCGCGATTCCTCACCTCGCGCACCAGATCCACTCCCTGGAGGCCGGCATGGCGACCATCTGGAAAGGCTCCGTCACCTTCGGGCTGGTCAACATTCCCGTCGAGATGCGGTCCGCCGTCCGGACCGATCGCCTCTCCTTCCGGCTCCTGCACGCCGACGATCTCTCCCCGATCCGCAACGAACGCATCTGTCAGGCCGACGGCGAGCCCGTGCCCTGGAACGAGATCGTCAAGGGCTACGAGTACGAGAAGGGAAAGTTCATCGTCATGACCGACGAGGACTTCGAGGCCGCCGCCATCGAGTCCTCCCGCACCATCGACATTCTCGACTTCGTGAAGGAAGACGAGATCGATCCCCGCTACTTCGAGACGCCTTACTACCTCGTTCCCGCCAAGGGCGGAGAAAAAGCGTACGCCCTCCTGCGCGAGGCCGTGCGGAAGAGCGAGACCGTCGGCATCGGCAAAGTCGTCATCCGGCAGACGCAACACCTCGCCGCGATCAAGGTCGTGGGAGACGCACTCGTCCTCGAAATGATGCGCTTCGCGCACGAGCTGGTCGATGACACCGGCATGAGCTTTCCGTCGGCCGATGACCTGCGCCCCCAGGAGTTGCAGATGGCCGAGCAGCTCATTGCCAGCCTCGCCGAGCCATTCGAGCCGGAGAGGTACACCGATGACCACCGCGCCAATCTCATGAAGATCATCCGGGCGAAGATGAAGGGCCGGAAGATCGAGCCGAAGGCGCCGCCCGAGGAAGCGCCCGATGGCCAGGTCATCGATCTCATGGATCGCCTCCGCGAGAGCATCGAGCAGGGTCGCAAGGGGAAGAGTCGGGACACCGTGCGCCGCAAGCGGAAGACTGCCGCGTCGGCGGAGAAGAAGGGCGGCAGCCGCTCCAAGCGGCGCAGCGCCTGACGCGCGCGCACCATGGCGCGCGCGCCGACCAGCCTGACGGAGTATCGCCGCAAACGTGACTTCTCGAAGACGGCCGAGCCTGCGGGCAAGGCGCGCCCCCGAACCGGCCGCGCCAAGGCACTCCGCTTCATCGTCCAGAAGCACGCCGCCTCGCGCCTGCATTTCGATCTGCGGCTGCAACTCGATGGCGTCATGAAGAGCTGGGCGGTGCCCAAGGGACCAAGCACCGATCCCTCGCAACGCCGGCTCGCGATGCACGTCGAGGATCACCCGATGGAGTACAATACGTTCGAGGGCATCATCCCCGAGAGCGAGTATGGAGGCGGGACGGTCATGTTGTGGGATCGCGGGACCTACGTCCCGAACGGCGACGACGCGGCCGACGGCGCCGACGCCATCCGGCGCGGCTACCAGGAGGGCCGGCTGAAGATCGCCTTTCGCGGCAAACGGCTGCGCGGCGGCTACGTGCTCGTTCGCATGCGCAAGCGCGACGCGGATGACGAGCGCGCCTGGTTGCTGATCAAGGAGCGTGACGAGGACGCGGACTCCGACCGCGACCTCGTGAGGGAGGCCACGACCTCGATCGCCACACGGCGGACGATGGAACAGATCGCCTCGGGCAGGTCACGTCGCTGGAGCGGCGGCCGACGGCGATCGTGACACCCCTCGACGCCCGCGCCGCACGGAGCGGTGCGCTCGAGCCGATGTACGCATCAGTCGCCCGGGACATCCCCGCCGGCGACGATTGGGCGTTCGAGCCGAAGTACGACGGCATCCGCGTGCTCGCCTTCGCCACACCCAAGGGGGCCGCGCTCGTCACGCGCAACGCCAAGGAGAAGAGCGCCCAGTTCCCGGAGCTCATCGATGCCCTGCGCCGGCTGGCGGCACGATCACGCCGGGAGTTGGTGCTCGATGGTGAGATCGTCGCGATGCGCGACGGGTCACCCGCTCGCTTCCAGCAGCTTCAGGCCCGCATGCACGTGCGCGATCGCTCCGAGATCGCCCGGCACCTCCGCGAAGCGCCGGTGGCCTTCGTCGCCTTCGACCTGCTCGTCGACGGCCGCGATGTCCTGCTCGATGAGCCGTGGACCGTGCGCAGGGCGATCCTCGAGCGCCGACTCCGGACCGCGCGGGAACCGCTGATGCTCGGCGAATCCGTCCGCAACGCGACGGCACTGCTCGCGCGCGCGCGCCGCGAGGGGTGGGAGGGAGTCATGGCCAAGCGCCTGAACGCGCCGTACCATCCGGGCAACCGCTCCCGCGCCTGGCTCAAGCTCAAGCTCGAGCATCGGCAGGAGTTCGTCGTCGGCGGCTGGACCGAACCCCGCCTGAGCCGCGCCCACCTCGGCGCACTCCTGCTCGGGTACTACCATGATGGCCACCTGGTGTACGCGGGTCACATGGGAGGCGGGTTCACGCGGCAGGGCCTGAAGGAGATGTACGATCGCCTGCGCCGGATCGAGCGCCGCACCTCGCCGTTCGAGAGGCCGCCGAAGACCAACCAGCCGGCCCATTGGGTGAAGCCGGAAGTCGTGGTCGAAGTACGGTTCAACGAGTGGACGCAGGGCGGCAAGCTCCGGCAGCCGATCTTTCTCGGCGTCCGCGATGACAAGGAGGCGCGCGACGTGACACGTGAGCCGACGAGCGTTCACACGCGAAAGCGCGGGCAGTCGTCTTCCACTTCATCCACTCCATCTTCGTCCTCGCGTCCGGCGTCCCGTTCGCGCTCGAGCTCCCGGTCGTCGTCGCGTTCGCCTCGCGCTGCCGGCCCGGGCCTCGAAGCGCAATTGAAGCGCATCGAAGCCGATGGCGGCGACGGCGATCTCCGCTTCGAGGACGGACGGACGCTTCGGGTGACCAGTCTCGGCAAGACTTTCTTCCCAAAGCCGAGGTTCACCAAGGGCGACCTGATGCGCTACTACGCGCGCGTCGCTCCCCTGCTGCTTCCGCTGATCGATGAGCGGCCGCTCGCGCTGCGCCGGTTTCCCGACGGCGTCGAGGGCTCCTCGTTCTACCAGCAGAACGCGGGTGGGCGTCTCCCGGAGGGCGTCCGCGTCGCCGAGATCACCGATGTGAAAGGCGCGCGCGAGCCGCGATTCGTTGGCGGCGATCTCCTGACGCTGCTCTACACCGTACAGCTCGGGTGTATCGATGTGCATCCTTGGCTGTCGCGTCGGTCGTCGCTCGATACGCCGGATCACGCCATCCTGGATCTGGATCCCGGCCCCGGCGTTACATTCGCGCAGGTCGTCCGAGTCGCGCGGGCGGTCGAGCGCGTCCTCCGCGACCACGGGCTGATTGGCGCGCTCAAGACATCCGGTTCACGCGGAATGCACATCGCGATCCCGCTGTCCGGCGGCCTGACCTACGCCGAGGGCGCTGCCGTCACCGAGGCGGTTGCGCGAAGCGCGGCGGAACTGGAGCCGACGCTCACCACCATGCAGCGCCGGATCAAGTCGCGGCCACACGGCACGATATACCTGGATCATCAGCAGAACGCCCGAGGCAAGACCGTCGCCAGCGCGTACGCAGTGCGTGCACGGCCCGGCGCGACAGTCTCGATGCCGGCTGCCTGGCGCTCGCTCCGAAGCTCGCTGGATCCGGACGCCTTCACCATCGCGACCGTACCTCGTCGCGCCAGTGCGACGAGGCGCTCGTGGGCGGAGCTTCTCGCCAAGGGCAACGACGAGCGCCGCCTTCGCGCCGTGCTGGGATGAGGCATCCTATTCGCGATCGCCCATAGCACCCGCGTGGCTCGCGGCGAACGACCGCTGACCGATCCTCTCGGACACGGGCGCCACACGACTCGGGCATTGTGACCGACGTCACGCGACCACGATGTCCGTACGCACGACACCGGCGTCGTCTGTGACACGGTCGGCATCGCGATCGTCCTTTCGACGATGTCCCGATTTCTTCTGACCCTTGGCGCCATCGGTGCCACACTGCTCGTCGCCAATCCCTCGCCCGCCCGGGGCCAGCTGTCGCGCGTCGCGGCGCGGCCTTCGGCGAGTCCGTCCGGGATAGTGGCCATTCGCGGCACCGTCAGCGGCGACGATCTGATTCGGACGGCTCGCCGGTTCATCGGGGTGCCCTACGTGCTCGGCGGCACGACACCGCGGTCGTTCGACTGTTCGGGCTTCGTCAAGTACGTCTTTGCGCAGCACGGGATCGCGATGCCGCGCACCGCACGTCAGCAGGCTGGCGTCGGAGAGACACCGTATCCCGGAGATCTTCAACCCGGCGACCTGCTCTTCTTCTATGGAGGCCAGGGCGCGCAGCACATCGCGATGTATGTCGGAGCGGACACGATCATCCACGCGTCGAGCTCTGGCAGGGCCGTGCGGCTCGATCTGCTGAGCGGCGCGCGCGGCCGGAAGAGCTGGTTTCGACAGCGACTCATCGCGGTGCGGCGCGTTCTCCCCCTCGAGGGCTACCACCTGCTGCCGATAACAGGAGAGGCGGTCGAGGGTCCGGAGCAGTCGCCGGATCCGGAACAGACTCGCGAGACCGTCGAGATGCTGGCAGCTGTGCCGGTGGTGTTCGAATGATGACCTTCTGCTGCTGGCGGCGTGGCGAGGCGATTCCCATAATGGCGTTCGGGGTGAGCACGGCGCAATGCGGTGCGACGCTCACGGATGCACCGGTACAGGCCGATGGCAACTCAGCCCGTGCTGTACACACGTGAGCTCCCCGGCGGCGGCTACGTCGCCATCGAGGCCGTTCCCGGCGGCCCCGATGTGACGTATCGCGCGCAGGTGACCGTCGAGCGCCGTGCCGACCCTGCACGTCGGAGCGGGCACGCCCCGCCGGTCATCGTCGAGCTCGCGGGCCGGAATCAGTCCGAAGTGTTCAGCGCGCTGCACCGGATCGCCGCCGACAACGTGTCCGTGGCGCGGGCGATTCAGCGGTGGCAGTCGACGCGATCGACGGAGGGCTGAAGCCGCGTTCCGACGCGTGAACTCGATCGTTCCTGACGTACGATGTGAAAGCGGCTCGCGCCATGCGCGAGCCGTTGTCGTACGTGCCGCATCGTCAGGCTCGGCGTCGTTCGCCGGCCATCATGCGAAGCGGAAGCTCCATCTGGTCATCGCCGACCCCCCGGTCCGGTGCCTGCGGCTGCGAAGCGGGATCGTGCTGGACGCCAAGGAGGTGCGCCGTCTGATGATAGAAGCGCAGCGTCTGCAGCGGGGCGCGCAGCGAGCGGTTGCTGGCTCGAGCCATTCCCAGCGCTTCCTCGCGCACCGCGCGCGGCAACGCTCGCGCGAGCGGGTGCCGGAGGAGACGTCGGATCTCCTCCGCATCGCGCGCTACGAGAGCGGCACACAGGCTGTCGAGGTAGGCCAGCATCGAGTCGCCGGGTATAAGTGTTAAATACATATTGCGACTAATGTGCCACGATGCACAAGGGTCCCGTAACCGTTTGTTGACGCTCTTGGTGCGACCTGGCGGACTGGACGGCAAGGGGCCGTCCCGCCATGCGCGAGGGCAGCGACGTGAGCAAGGCGAGAAGGACGAGGCGGGCTCGACGCCCCGCCCGGATTCAGCCGCCGAGCATGTCGAAGCGGACGCCTCGACGATTACCTCGCCGCTTGCGCGGCGCGAAACGGAAGAGCTGAGCCGGTCGGCCCCGGCCCTCGCTTCGCCATTCGTCCGTGGGTTCGACGAGCCACGACGACTGCAGGGCACGCCGGAAGCTCGCCTTGTGGAGCCGGCGTCCAAGCAGCATCTCGTAGATGCCCTGCAGTTCGGAGAGCGTGAACGTCGCGGGCAGCAGCCGAAATGCGATCGGATACTGATCGAGGCGGAGCCGCACTGCATCGAACGCGGCGTCGATCACCTGCTTGTGTCGCGGCGGGAGCGCGGGAAGGTCCCCGAGCGGAAACCAGGCTTCATCGCCGCCCACCGGGGCGGGCGCGCCGGCCGCGACGAGGCCGACGAAAGCGATCGACAGATCCGACTCGCCGGGATGGCGTCGCACGTCACCAAACGCGCCGACCTGCTCGAGCCACCCCGGCGCCGTTCCGAGCGCATCTCGCGCGATCCGGTCCGCTGCGTTTTCCAGCGACTCGTCCGCTCGCGCGCCATCCCACGGAAGCATCCACCGCTCGCGTGAGCGCAGGTCCGGGATCCGTCGTAGCAGCGTCGCGAGAGTCTTGCCGTGTGGCGTGAGGAGAACCACATCCATCGACACGGCGGTGCGGCGGGGCGAGGCCTTGGCCGCGGTGGGAGAAGTGCGCTCGCGCATCACGCGCGAATTAGTAGCGAATGGGTACTAATGTCAAGGCCCCCGGCAGCCCATTAGTACACTCCTGCGACTTTTTCTCGACTTCGTCGCGCGACGTCGCTAATCCACCGATGCTCGGCGCCAATACTCCACCGACATCATCGTTTCGTCAATGCCTTTTTTTCTTGCAGCGAATGATGATCGTCGACGTTCGTAACCGGCCACCCGCATCGATCAGCGCGGCGGCACGCTCGCCGATCGTTGCTCGCCCGCACCGTACGGCGCGAGCGCGGGCATGCTGATCGGCATCCGGCCGCCAATCGGAACCGTCCCGAGCAGAGCGCGCGCCGCCGCGGTTTGTGACACCGCAAAGCCGCCCCAGCCGATGAGATAGGTCGGCACGTCCGGTATCTGCTGCAGCAGATACGGATTGCCCATCGCCACCAGGATCGGCCGACGATCGCGCTCCACGAGCCGTCGAACGAAGTCGGTGAACGCTCGCGGCGCCGATGTCGTCGACGCGTCCCAACTGTGGGAAACGTAGGATGACACGATGGTTACTTGTGCGGAGTC
>CAYLPM010000015.1:0-3928 GCA_964385525.1 uncultured Gemmatimonadaceae bacterium | reverse complement strand
GTGACGAACGGCAGCGTGACGCCCGCCGAGACGGCTACGCCCTCGGCGAGCCCCGTACGGAAGTCGATGTCCTGGACGTTGGCGGTGCCGGGATGATCTTCCCGCGTGAAGCCCGGCGTCGTCGGCTCGTACTTGAAGAACGAGGCGTTGACGGCCGTCCCGCCTCCGGCGACGCCGAATATGTTCGGCGACCCGACGATCGAGTCGAACCAGATCCGGTTGATCGAGAACGGCGTGCCGAGGATCGTGATGAACGACGCGCCAGCGTCCTCCGTCTCGACGATGCGGAACTGCCCGGCGCGAATGTCGATGTGCGTCGAGAACCCGTGATCGGCCGAGACGAACGACACATCCTGCGCCGACGAGAAATGCGGATCGTGCAGAGCGACGACGAAATCCCCCGTGCTCCGACGGAAGATCGGCCCACCCGCCGATGCGACGTAACCCCGGTTGGGCTCGTACTGCGATGCGCCCAGCAACCGGTTGCCGGTGGCCGTCGGCACGCGCTGCCAGAACAGTTCCGTGATCGGCGGCAGTTGCGTCGTCACCTCGCACACGGTCACGCCGATCGGCACGTTCCCCGCGGCCGTCAGCAGGTTCTGGACGCGGATGCGGAGGTTGCGCTGAAACGGCAGGGGGTCTGCCGGGACGAAGGTGATCTGCCGTCCATCGCCGGTCTCGTTGAGCTCGACGGAGCCCGGCACCTCGATGCCGGTCTCGACGTCCGTCACAACGACGTTGCCGCCCTGCACGGTCGAGGGCAGCACGGCCTGGGTGAAGCCGAGCGTGATCGGCGCGTTGACGTTGAGCGCCCCGGCCGGACACGCCTCGAGGGCGAAGTTCGGCTCGATGCGCGTGGGGTCCTCGTCGCAGGCGACGCCCGCGAGAACGACCGCGACCAGCGATGGAAGTCCGACTGCTCTCCAGTTCACGAGGACGCTCCTCCGAGCTTGCGTGCGGAACGCGGGGCCGGCGCGGGCCGGCGGGATCGACGGGGCTCGCGGCTCACGTCGACGCCAGCCCGCCCGACTGACACTGATTCAACTGCAGGTTGTTCTTGCCGCAGGTCGCGAGCAGCTCCTGGATCGGATCCACGTGCACGAGCGTCACGGTCGGCGGCTCGTAGGGGCGCCGGTCCCTTCGCTCTTCAGGCTTCGACATGCGTTCCTCCAATGGCGATGAATGCCCAGGGTGTCGGTGCGTCATCCGGCCACGCAGGCGCCCAGCGGCCGGGCGCCGGCGCGGTAGTCGGGGTGCGCCGCCGGCGGCAGCCCGTGCTCCGCGTGCGTGACGTCGCAGTGATACGTGTCCTTCAGGTACGGGCTCCCGGTCGCCAGTCGCGACCGCGCCGGACAGTTCCCGCAGTTCTGCCGGAGCGAGCATCCGCTGCACGGCGCCTCGGCGGGGAGCGGCTGCGTGACCCAGGCGCCCATCTCGTCCCACAGCTCCTCCCACGGCATGTCGAGGATCGGGAATGCGGGCTCGCGATCGATGATGCAGTGGCTCGCGCTGCCGAGGGCATCGACGAAGAACGAGACGCGGCCGGCGCCGCACGTGTACAGCTCTTCGTCCGCCGCGTCGGGGTCCTTCATCGAGCACTCCGGGAGCGGCCCCTCGTGCTGCTCCGGCGGGCGGCCGTTCTTCAGCTCGTAGATCGTGTCGCGCACCGTCGCGAGCTCGCGCGGCGCGATGCGATACAGCGTCGGCTCCTGCCCGCCCGAGTGCCGCGGATCGATCGTCGGATCGTACTTGAACGGCAGGCCGCGGGCGCGGGCGAACGCGACGAGCTGCGGAATATGATCCTGCGTAAGGGTGCTGACCGGACACTTGAGCGCGAGCGGGACGCCGGCCGCGACCAGATGATCGATGCCGCGCACGAAGCGCGCGAACGACCCGGGGATCGACGTCGTCGCCTCGTAATGCTCCGCGTCCGCGCCGTAGATGCTCACTTCCATCGCGAACGGCGGATGCTCGGCGAGCAGCGTCGCGATGCGGTCCGTGATCATCGTGCCGTTCGAGTAGAGCGTCACGAGGAACCCGCGCGCCCGGGCGTGGGCGTAGATCTCCGGGAAGTCGCGGCGCGAGAAGATCTCGCCGCCCGTCAGCGTGAGCCAGAGGACGCCCGCATCGGCGATGCGGTCGAGGACCGTGCACACCTCTGCCGTCGAAAGGTACGGTCCCTCGTAGGGATCGATCGCGACGTAGCAGAACTTGCAGCGGAGGTTGCAGGTCGGCGTGATCTCGAACGTGCACCCGAGCGGCGTGCGCCTGGCGCGCGCACCGCGACCGAGCTGCCGCTCGAACACATTCATGGAAATCGCCGTGGTCATTGCCTGTCCCCGGCGCGAACGATGGCGCCGATCTGAAGCATGTCGGTCAGGAACGCCTCGACGTCTTTCGTCGCCTGGGCGTGCGCGATGGCGAAGTCGGACATCAAGATTCGCGCCAGCTCCGGCGCGCTGCGCGGCTCGTCGAGCGCATCCCAGAGCTCCGCGCCGGTGTCGTTCAGGGCGTAGAGGTCCGCCGCTTTCGCCACGACGTCGCTGCTCCGCGCGTCGACCGGGACCAGTATCAGCTCGCCGGCGACGCGCCGGGCGACGATCGTCTGCGAGCGGGCGTAGCGGCCGGCGTCAGCCATCGATCCCCCGGCGGCGCAGCTCGGCGAGCAGCCACCTGACGGCCTCGGTCGTCGGCGGATACTCGAACTGGAACATCGGCGCCGCGCCGACCAGCCGGTGCACGAACTCGAGCGCTGCCGGCATGTGTCGCGGACTCCAGAGCGGAAGCACCAGGGTCTCCATCAGGCGCCGCGCGGCGGCGCGCGGTTCGAGCCCGGTCAGCGAGACCTCCGCCCCGTGCCGCAGCAGCACGATCGCGCGCAGCGGCCCATCCGACGCCCCGATCACGTTCGCATCGCCCGGCCACGGTGTTCCCCAGACGTGCGCACCCGGACCCACGGCGTCGAGCGTGACGGCGATCCGATCATCACTCAGGAGCGTCACCGGGGCGTCCGCGCGCTCGAGCAGGCGCGCCAGCGTACTCTTGCCGGCGCTCGGAAGTCCGGGGCACAGGACGCCGGCCCCGCCGAGCAGAAACCCGTTCGCGTGTGCGATGTGCCCGCGCCCACGGTGCGCCAGGGCCATCGACAGGATCGTGCGATCCTTCGCGCGCTGGAACATCGGGGTGGCAGGCGCGTGCGCGTAGATGAGCTCGTATTCGAATCCCGGTCGCGAGGTCGACAGGAGCTGGTCCGGGATCCCGGGCACGGCGCCGCGGAACAGCACCGCCGTCCCGCCACCGGGGGTCGCGTAATAAGTGCACGCGGTCGAGGCGTCGAAGAGGCGCCGCAGCGGCGCGACGTCGATAGCGCCGATCGTGTGTCGCACCACGATCGGGGGGACCAGCTCGGGGCTGCCCGTCCACGGCAAGCCATCCTCGAACTCGATCGGCCCCTCGATCTCGTGCACGATCGCCATGCCGGCGACCGGCGCGAGCCGCACGACGCGCCGCATCGAGGCCGCGCGTTCGCGGCCGGGCGGGTCGTTCGCTGCCGAGTGGTGCCGAACGTGGAGCTCCAGAGATGATGTCACGAGTGAGTGATCGTCCGGGTGAATCGCGCCCGCCACCAGCGCGCGAGCACCGCGCGCCACCAGCGCAGCCGCGGCCAACGCGGCGCGGCCGGAACCGCGACGTCCTCCGCGCCGACACGCACCGCCGTCACACGCGCAAGCACGGCGTCGCGTCGAGCGCGCGGATCACGGCCGCCGAGGGCATCGCCACGCAGCCATATCCCGTCGTCGTCCATCGCTACGATCCGGTGGACGACGGGGAGCCCCGTGGGGAGCACCGCGAGCACCACATCGCCTCGACGAAGCTCGCCATCATCGGCGAGCGGGCTCAGGCGAACCACGCTGCCCGGCACGATCGC
>CAYLPM010000014.1:0-2401 GCA_964385525.1 uncultured Gemmatimonadaceae bacterium | reverse complement strand
CGCGGAGTATGTACTGGGCAGTAGCGGCATGGCCTGGGAGATGAGGGGGGAATGATCGAAGTCACCGTAGCCCGACTCGGGCTCGACAGCGCGACCAATTCGTACGTCCTGATCCTGCAGGAGAAGGGCGGGCGCCGTCTGCTCCCGATCTGGATCGGCCAGCCCGAAGCCGAGTCGATCGTCATGCAGATGCACAACATCAAGCGCGAGCGACCGCTCACCCACGACCTCTGCAAGAGCTTGATCCTGGGCCTCGGCGGCGAGCTCCGCCGGGTGCAGATCGTGCGCGTGCAGAAGAACACCTACTATGCGGAGCTGCACATCCACCGCGGCGACTCGATCGTGCAGGTGGATGCCCGTCCCTCCGACAGCATTGCGATCGCGCTCCGACTCGACGCACCGATCTTCGCCCTCGAGTCTCTGCTCACCGCCGTCCCGGCCGACGACGACGAGACGGAGGACGACGAGGACGACGGCCTCATCGAAGACGCCATCCTGCAGCAGAAGACCGCGGAGGAGCTGAGCGCCGAGCAGCTCAAGGCGTATCTGGAGAATCTGCGCCCCGAGGATTTCGGGAAGTTCAACCTCTGACGAGACGCCTCTCCGCCCTGCTCGGGCTCCTCGCCGCCGGCGCGCCCGGGCCCGGCGCGCAGGCGCAGGAGCCGCCCGCGTCGCCGCCCCAGGCCTCGGCGCGCAGCGTCGAGGGCCGGATCGTGAGCCCTCGTGACGGCAGCGGCCTGCCGCGGCCCATTGCCGGCGTCGTCGTGACGCTGCACCGCATCGGCAGCGATTCCGCGGGGCCGCTCGATTCGCTCGTCACGCTCTCCGATGGCCGGTACGTGTTCCGATGGCGACCCTTCGGCAGCGATGAGACCGTCTATCTCGTCTCCGCCGAGCACGATGGCATCGCGTATTTCGGGCAGTCGCTCGCCGAGGCCGCGGTCAGCGGTGACGAGGCGGACATAGTCGTCTTCGATACGACGTCGACCCTGGTCCCGATCTCCGTCAATGCCCGCCACGTGATCGTCTCGGCGCCGTTCGAGGGAGAGCGCCGCGTGCTCGAGGTCTACGAGCTGTCGAACGACACGCTCCTCACGGCGGTCCCCGGCTCGCGCGAGCGCGCCGTGTGGACCGCGATCGTCCCGCCGGAGGCGCGCCACCTCGATGTCCCCGACGACCAGGGTGTGGCGTCCAGCGCGGTCGAGCTGCGCGACGGCCGCATCATGCTCTTCGCGCCGCTCACGCCCGGCGTGCGGCAGCTCGCGTTCTCGTACCAGGTTCCGGTGGATGCGTTTCCGGTGAGCGTGCCGATCGAGCGCGCGACGCGCGCGCTCGAGATCCTGCTCGAGGAACCGACCGCGGCGGCGGCCGCGCCGGGACTCGTGGAAGCGGACCCGGTCGCCGTCGAGGGCCGCACCTTTCGTCGCTTCGTCGCCCGGGACGTGCCCGCGAGCGGGGTGCTCACGCTGACCACGCCGGCGCCGCCACCCTCGCCGCGCGCGATGTACATCGCGGTGACTGTGACCGCGATCGGCGTCGTGATGCTGCTCGTGCTCGCGCGCACGTTGTCGGGCGGCGGCGCGCTCGCGCGGCGCTCGAGTGTGCAGCCGTTCGCGTCCAGTGACCGGCTCGGTCGTCAGATCGCCGCGCTCGATGCGGCGTTCGCGCGCTTGCCGGCGCCGACCGACGAAGCGCGCACGGCGTACGAGCAACAGCGCGCCGACCTGGTCGCGCACCGCGACGCCGCCCTTGCCCGCGAGTCGCGCCGCCGATAGATTCGCGGCACAATTCATTGTGCGGGTGCGGGCCACGGAAACCGGTGCGATGCCGGTGCGGCCCCGCCACTGTAACGGGCAGACAACGCGCGCTCACGACGCCACTGACCACGGTCGGGAAGGCGAGCGACGCGGCCCGAAGCCAGGAGACGACCTGCGTCCGCCGCTCACCGATGACCCTCGCGGGAGGGGTGGTGGCCATTCGTCGTCGCGCGGCGCGCGCATCGCGCCCCTGGATCAGCTCATGGAGCGCCCTCGCGCTCGCCGCGCTCGCCGCCTGCTCCGCGGACGACGCCCCCTCGCGCCCCGCGCTCCTCGACGACTTCGGACAGCCGATCGCGTTCGCGAGCGCCCCCACGCGGATCGTCTCGCTCAATCCCACCACCACCGAGCTGCTGTTCGCGATCGGCGCCGGCGATCGGCTCGTCGGCCGCTCGCGCTTCGATACGTGGCCTGATTCCGCGCGCCTCGTCCCCGCGCTCGGGGATGCGCTGCGCCCGAGCATCGAGACGATCCTCGCCGCACACCCCGATCTCGTCATCCTGTATGCGAGCGCCGACAACCGGCCCGCCGCCGACCGTCTGCGCGCCGCCGGGATCGCGACGATCGGTCTCAAGATCGATCGG
>CAYLPM010000013.1:0-6107 GCA_964385525.1 uncultured Gemmatimonadaceae bacterium | reverse complement strand
CGGCCGAGAACGAGGTCACCGGGCTCAAGGCGAGCGGGATCTCGATGGTGCGCGTGCTCGCCCCCGTACTCGTCGGAGCGACGTTCCTCGCCGCGCTCATGGTCTGGTTCAACGATCAGGTTCTCCCGAGAGCCAACCATCGGCTCAGCGTGCTCCAGCAGGACATCGCGCGCGTGAAGCCGACCTTCGCGCTCCGCGAGCGCGTTTTCAACGAAGTGTCGCCCGGCCGGTTCTACCTTCAGGCGAACTACGTGGAGCAGGGCACGGGGACCATGCGTGAGATCACGATCTACGACATGAGCAACCCGACCGCGTCGCGCACCATTCACGCGGACAGCGGGCGAATGGCGATGACGGAGGGTCAGATCGACCTGATTCTGACGCTCTTCGACGGCTACCTGCAGGAGATCCCCAAGCGGGAACCCGGCCAGTTCCAGCGGCACTTCTTCCGTGAGGACCGCATCCGCGTACGTGGCGTCGGGAACGTGTTCACGCCCTCGGAAACCGGCGGCTTCAAGGGCGACCGTGAGATGTCCATCTGCGAGATGCAGGCCGCGGTGAACACGGCCTACTCCGAGTACGTGACGACGCGCGAGGAGCTCGCGAACATTCTGGCGTTCCAGGCGCGGGCGGCGGTGACCGGGATCGAAGAGAATCCGATGCCGACGGAGCGGGTGGACGCGCGGTGGCCGGGGATCGGCGACGCCTATTGCACGATGCTCGGCGCGCACCCGTACGGTGCCGAGCGGATGGCCGAGATGCGCCGGTCGACGGAGATTCCGGGCGTGCCGCCGGCGCCGGTCGGACGTGCGAGGACCGCGCCCGTCCAGAAGGCCGAGGCGGATGAGGATGGCGATGCGGAGGCCGACGTGCCGATCTCCGTCGAGCTGCCGCGTGATGACGGCGTCGATGTGCCGAGGGTGACGAGCGCGCGCACGGTCCTGCCGCCGTCGGTGGGGACGCAGAACGTGCGGCGGATGCCGGAGCCCCGCGAGGATCCGGATACGGTGACCGCCGGTGCGGCGCCCGCGCGCGTGGCGCCTTCGAAGCCCGCCGCCGCGCCCTCGTCCACGCCCACGGATCGGCCGCGGGAAACCATCAGCGAGCGTGACCCGCGCCGGCATCTCACGCCGCCGAGCATGATCGCCGGCCGCATCGAGGCGATCCGCTCGCAGATGGAGATCTCGTCGCAGACGATGCAGCGGTACGACGTGGAGATTCAGAAGAAGTTCGCGCTCGCGGTCGCGTGCGTGGTGTTCGTGCTGCTCGGCGCGCCGGTTGCGCTGCGGTTTCCGCGCGGCGGCGTGGGGATGACCCTCGGCGTCAGCCTGATCGTGTTCGCGATCTACTACGTCGGGCTGATCGGCGGTGAGGCGCTGGCGGATCGTGGGATGCTCACGCCCTTCTGGGCCATGTGGGCGGCGAACGTGATCTTCGCGGCCGTCGGGCTCGTGCTGCTCGCCCGGATGGGGCGTGAGGGCGCGACGTCGCGCGGCGGCGACTTCGGCGAGATGCGCGATGCCGTCCGGGCGTGGCTCGCGCGGCACGGGCGCCGGGTGGGACTTCCCCTCGATCGCCGGCGGAAGATCGCATGAGCCGTCGCCCGACACGGCGGCTGGCCCGCCCGCTCGACCGCTACGTGTTCTCGGAGTTCCTCAGAATCTTCATCACCACGGCGCTGGGCTTTCCGCTCATCGTCATCGTGATCGACCTGACGGACAACCTGGACCGGTACCTGGCGCGGAATCTCCCCAACGAGCAGATCGCGCTGAGCTACCTGTACTGGATTCCCGACTCGATGTTCATGGTGCTGCCGGCCGCGGTGCTGTTCGCGACGGTGTTCTCGATCGGGGGCTTCACGCGCTACTCCGAGATCACGGCGGCGAAGGCCTCGGGAGTGAGCTTCCATCGCTTCGCGATGCCGATCTGGTTCGGCGCGGCGATCGCCGCCGTGATCGCGCTCGGCCTCGGCGAGCTCGCCCCGCGCACGAACGCCATGCGGGCGGAGCTCCTCGAGGCACGGCAGTTCCAGCGTGGAACCGACCGCTTCAACTTCACGTATGCTGGAGAGGGCGGGCGCCACTACAAGGTGTCGTCGCTCAACGTGACGCGTGGCGTGATGGACGGACTGGAGATCGAGCGTCCGGGAAGCGGCGCGGACTACCCGACGACAGTGCTCACCGCCGATCGCGGAACGTGGGAGGAGGGTGCCGGGTGGACGTTGAACGACGGGTGGTACTACATCCTGCCGGACACGGTGCACACGATCGCCTACCGGTTCGACTCGCTGCACGACCGCGCCCTGAGCGAGCGGCCGGCGGACCTCATGGCCTCGCCCAAGGCGCCGCAGGACATGGCGTGGCGCGAGCTGGGGCGGTACATCCGCGCGATGGAGCGCTCGGGCGCCGACGTTCGTGTGATGAAGGTGGAGCGGATGCTCAAGATCGCGATCCCGGTCACCTGCGTCGTGATCGCGTTGTTCGGCGCCCCGCTCGCCACGAGCACCCAGCGCGGCGGCGCGGCCTATGGCGTGGGCGTGAGCCTCGGCACGACGGTGGTGTTCCTGATGCTGATTCAGCTCACCAAGGCGATCGGAGGCCGTGGCGTGGTCGTCCCCGAGCTCGCGGCGTGGCTGCCGAACATCATCTTCGCGATCATGGGATTGATCCTGCTGGTCAGGGTGCGGACGTGACGAGCGTCTTGCGGAGCGCACGCTGGAGGCAGGTCAGGGGCCGGCAGTGGCTGTTCCGGGGCCCCGTCGGCGAACGGTTGACTCTTGCGGCGGCGCCGCGGTTCGCGGTGCCGGAACACCGACGACCGACCGACGCCGACCGATGATCCGGCTTCCCTCCCCCGGACCGTCAGGATCGTAGATGCTCCGCGACTCGCGCCCGACCGCCACGTACCCCGTGATGCAGCGGACGGGGATCCGGCTGTTTCGCCAGGTCGCGCGAGCGGGCGTGGGGCTGTTTCTCGAGGTGGGCAAGCGCGTCTTCTTCGTGCGCGACACGGTGCGCGCGCTGCGGGACCCGGGGACGTACATCCCGCTGACGATGCGGCAGCTGCGGGGCATCGGCGTGGACTCGCTGCCGCTCGTGGTGATCGTGGCGGCGTTCATCGGCGCGGTCACGGCGTTCCAGTCTTTCTACCAGCTCTTTGCCGGCGTACAGCGGTCGGTGATCGGGCTCATCGTGCGGCAGATGATCGTCCTCGAGCTCGGCCCCCTGCTGACGGGACTGGTGCTCACGGGACGCGTCGGCGCGCGGATGACGGCGGAGATCGGGACGATGCGCGTCACCGAGCAGATCGATGCGCTCGAGACGTTGGCGTACGATCCGATCGCGTACCTGGTGGTCCCGCGGGTGCTGGCCGCGGTCATCATGCTGCCGGTGCTGACGGTGCTGGCGAACGCGGTGGGGCTGGGCAGCGCCTACTTCATCGCGGTGACGGCAACCGAAGTCCGGTCGAACGAGTTCATCGAGGGACTCCAGCTCGGGTTCAACATGTTCCAGGTCGTGTACAGCCTGATCAAGGCCACCTTCTTCGGGCTCGCGATCGCCTTCTTCTGCTCGTACGAGGGGTACGTCGCGGAGGCCGGCGCCGAAGGGGTCGGGCGGTCGACGGCCAAGGCGGTCGTGGTGAGCTCGGTGGCGATCCTCGTGCTGGACGCGCTGACCGCTCTCCTCCTCGCCCCCTATCTTCAAGCATGAGACGACGCGACGAAGTGCTCGTTGGCATTCTGATGACGGTCGCGCTGGTGGTCGTCATCGTGGGCACGCTCTGGCTGGCGCGGGGCGGACTCGCGTCCGGTTACCCGCTGCACACGCAGTTCCCGTGGGGCGCCGGACTGAAGCAGGGGCAGCCCGTGCTGCTGGCCGGAGTGAACGTCGGCTACGTGGATGACGTGCAGCTTCGCACCGACGGCTGGCTCGACGTGACGTTGCGAGTGAACGAGGAGTACGCCGTTCCGGACGGGAGCTCCGCGACGGTGATCCCGATCGGCATCTTCGGCGACATGGCGGTCGCCCTGACGCCGCCGGAGCGGCTCGTGGCGCGGTCGGGGCCCGAGCTGACGGCCTATGATGCGTACGACGTGGGGGACACGGTGCCGGCCGGCAAGCCCGCCCCCGGGTTGCAGGATCTGATCGTCCGCATGGACACGATCGCGCGCGGTCTCTCGGACGTGACGCAGGCGGTGGAGCTTCAGCTCGTGCAGGGCGGGGGCCTCGCCGACCTGCGCTCGACGCTCGCCGCCACGAACCGCTTCGTGCTCACCCTGAACACGGTGCTGGTGGAGCAGGCGCGGGAGCTCTCGTTGGCGACGGCCGCGCTGCGGCGCACCGCTTCGGCGATCGATTCCGCGGGGGTGGACTCGACGATGCGCGCGCTGCAGGCGGCGAGCACCAACCTCGCCGCGTTCACGAACGAGTTGACGATGGCCTCGACGTCGCTGACGAGCGTTCTCGCGAAGGTCGACAGCGGAACGGGGACGCTCGGTCTGCTGATCAACGACGCCACGCTCTATCAGGACGTTCGCCTGATGACGATGCGGATCGACTCGCTGGTAGCGGACTTCAAGGCGAATCCGGGACGGTACGTCCGGTTCTCGATCTGGTGACTCCGGACCTGTGGCTGCGCGGGCGTGAACTGGCGCGGCCCTTTTGCGCCCCCATCCTCCTGCCGGAGGAGGACCTCCTCGGCGAGCAGCGTGACGCGCTGGTGGAGCTGCGGGCACCGCGGGACGAGCCGCGCTGACGTCTCCAGCGGACACGAAAAACCGCCGCGCTGAAGCGCGGCGGTTCTCGTTTTCAATCGCGCCAGCTAAAAGCCGTATCGAAGGGAGAGCTGGAGCTGCCAGTTCGACTCGATGTTGTCGTAATTGAACTGTTCCTGGCCGACGGCGAAGTTGTACTGCGGCTTCACCGGATCGCCGGCATACAGCTCGGCACCGGCCGGAAGGTTCACCATGTCGAGCAGGGTGATCTGCGGGAAGAGGAACGCCTGCTGTCCCCAGCTTCGATTGAGCAGGTTGAGGAAGTTGAAGACATCGAGCTGGATCGAGAGGTTCTGCAGGCGCCAGGCTGGTATCCCCTGCCGAACCGAAAGGTTGACCAGGTTGGACCACGGGGCACGGCATGAGTTGCGGGGAAGGATGCGACCGCGATTCTCGCGAAGGCAGTCCACGCTCTCGATGAACTGATTGAACGCCGTCCCCTGCTCCGCGGCCGTGACGGTGGTCCCGCCGTCATCGTAGTCCTGAAACTGGATCTCCGATGCCACCGTTGCATCGGTGGGTACGTAGATCGGGTCGTCCTGCGTGAAGTTGTTCGCGTTCATGTCGTCGACGTAGATGTACGTGAACGGGGTACCGTTCGAGCCGATGTAGATCAGCGAGACGGTCGTCAGACTCGGAAAGCTGTACGTGCCGGTCGCGACGATCCGATGCGGCTGCTCGAACGCGGACCGGGTCGCCCGCTGGTCCGAGAGATCGCCGGCCCAGACCCGGCCGAAGCGGAGCTGCGAGAATGCCGTGCTCGACGTCAGGCTCTGCACGTCCCAGGCTCGCGAGTACGTGTACGCGATCGAGGCCTCCCAACCGTCGGCGTAGGGACGCCGCAGCATCGCGGTCAGGTTGTAGGAGCGATCCTTCCAGCGGGAATTGTTGGCCTCGAAGACCTGGCTCCGGCTCGGGGACTCCGGCCGGCGGACCGCCGCGCCGGGCCGTGGCCCGTAGAGCACGCGCCCGTTGTCGTCCTCTCCCTGGGGACCATCGAGAGCAATGTTCTCGTAGAACGGTGAATAAATCCCGGTGGTGTAGAGTGCCTCGAGGGTGCCGACGAGTCCGTTGGGCAGCATCCGGTCGTAGCCGAGTGAGACCCGGCCGGTCTGCGGGAACCGCAGGTCATCAGCGAGGAGGTTGATCTCACCGCCGAGCGCGGCCGTTCGGCCGTTGCCGCACTCCGTGGGCGGATTCGCGATCGTCGACGCGTTGAACGTCTGCACCCCGTCCGCGGCTTCGCACGTCAACAGGGCGACGCCGCTGGAGCCCGAGTTCTGAAACGCGTTGCTCAACCACACGTAGGCCGGATGGCCGGCAAAGGCGCCGA
>CAYLPM010000012.1:0-2045 GCA_964385525.1 uncultured Gemmatimonadaceae bacterium | reverse complement strand
GTCGAGCTGGCCCGCAAGGTCGCCAGCACCAACGCCTCGGTCATGATCTACGGCGAGAGCGGCACCGGCAAGGAGCTGATCGCCCAGTTCATCCACCACCACTCGCGGCGCGCGAGCCGCAAGCTGGTGCCGATCAACTGCGCCGCGCTCCCCGAGCCGCTCCTCGAGTCCGAGATGTTCGGCCACCGCAAGGGCGCCTTCACCGGCGCCGATCGCGAGAAGCCCGGCCTGCTCGAGACGGCGAACGGCGGCACGCTGTTCCTCGACGAGCTGACCGAGATGTCGCACGCGCTCCAGGCCAAGCTGTTGCGCGTTCTCCAGGACGGCGTCGTCCGCCGCGTCGGGAGCGAGCAGCAGGATGCCGTGGTCGATGTCCGCTTCATCTCGGCGTCGAACCGCGAGCCGCAGGAGGCGGTGCGCCAGGGCACGCTGCGCGAGGATCTCTACTATCGCCTCAACGTCGTGCCGATCCGGCTGCCCTCGCTGCGCCAGCGCTACGAGGACATCGCGCTTCTGTCGAACCACTTCCTCGCGTACTACTGGCAGCGGCACCGCCAGCCGTCGGACCGGATGCCGCAGTTCAGCGATTCGACGATCGAATTCCTGCGCTCGCGCCCGTGGCGCGGCAACGTGCGCGAGCTCCAGAACGTGATCGAGCACCTCGCCGTGCTCGCCGAGCCGGGCAAGCAGGTGGAGCCCGATGACGTGCCGATCTACGATGGTCCGGACAGCGCGCCGGCCGCCGGCGTCGGGGCCATTCCCGCCGGCGTTCTCGACGATGCCTTCCACCCGGCGAAGGACCGGCTGGTCGCACACTTCGAGAAGGAGTATCTCTCCCGGCTCGTCACGCGCGCCGGCGGCAACATGTCGCGAGCGGCACGGCTCGCGAGCATCGACCGAACGACGCTCTACCGGTTGATGGAGAAGCACAGCTTCCAGCGCGTCAAGCTCTCCGGAACCTTCGAATGATTCCAGAGCAGCGAGACACCCACTCGACCGGCAGGGTTCGAGTGGGCAGGCGGAGCCTCCGCAGCGCCGGACTTCCTCCCCTGACGCTCAGTCCGATCGTGGAGCCGTCGGCCAGGCCCGGCCACGGCGCCATGTGGCGGGCCCTCCGCCGCGCGGCACAGGCGGTCGCGGACTCGGCGCGCGCACCATCGCTGGCCGACGCGGCACCGAACCAGCTCGTCGAGTCGCTCGATCTGCTCTGCGCTGCCATCCGCCAGGCGGTGCGCGATGAGACGCCGGACCTGTCAGCGCTCTCGTCGGCCACGCGTGCCCATCGCCTGCTCGGCGAGCTGCGCCGGGCGTTGCTCGCCGAGCTGGAGTCGGTCTCCGATCTGGTCTCACCGGCGGAGGTTGTGCGGATCATCCGCGCGATCGACCGTGTCGAGCGGAGGGTCGAGCAGGACTCCACGCAGCGCTTCACCGGCCGCCTCACGGCGCCCGATGGTCCGACGCTCGTCGTCGAAGTCGCGCACGACATGCGCTCGCCGCTCGCTTCGATTCTCTTTCTCGTCGAGACGCTCCGCGGCGGGCAGAGCGGGCCGCTGACACCGGTGCAGGAGCGTCAGCTCGGACTGGTCTACAGCGCAGCGTTCGGACTCAGCTCGCTGGCCTGCGATGTGGTCGATCTCGCGCGCGGCGGCGAACGTCTGCTCGAGGCGTCGCCCGTGCCGTTCTCGCTCCTCGAGATCTTCAACGGCGTCCGCGACATCACGCAGCCGATCGCCGAGGAAAAGGGACTCACGGTCCGGCTGCTCGCGCCCGAGGCCGACTGGCGGATGGGATGCCCCGCCGCGCTGCACCGGGTGCTACTCAACCTCACCACGAACGCGCTCAAGTTCACGTCGGAGGGCGGCGTCGAGGTGACGGGCCGGCAGGTCTCGCGGACGTCCGTGGAGTTCTCGGTAGTGGATACGGGACGGGGGATCCCGACCGAGGTCGTGTCGGCACTGTTCGATGCGTTCCGCAGCGACCGGCGCAGGGACACCTGCCGCTTCTCCAGCGCGGGGCTGGGGCTCTCGATCTGTCGCAAGCTCGTC
>CAYLPM010000011.1:0-12766 GCA_964385525.1 uncultured Gemmatimonadaceae bacterium | reverse complement strand
GGTCGCCGCCGTCGTGGCATGGGGTGCGCTGCTGGTGCTCGCGATGTTCACCGGGGCGATCGGCGAGGTCGCCCGTGTGATCGGCGGCGTGGTCGGGGTGCCGAGCTGGGTACCGATCGTGGCGACGCTGCTCTTCGGGGTGGCCCTCGCGTGGAGCGCCGCCGTCGTCGGACGAGAGATCGCGCGCGTCGTGCGGGCGGCTCGAGTCCGCGCGCCGTCTCCGGCGACGCCGCGGGAGCGGTGATGCGGCCTCGACGAGTCCTCGAGACGGCGCTCTACGCGAGCGACCTCGAGGCGGCCGAGCGGTTCTACGGCGGGACGTTGAATCTCGAGGTGATCGGGCGCGTCGCCGGCCGGCACGTCTTCTTCCGGTGCGGCGACGGCGTCCTGCTCGTATTCGATCCGACGGCGACGGCGGCGACCGAGGGGCAGGTCCCGCCGCACGGCGCGTCGGGTCCAGGGCACGTGGCGTTCGCGGCCACGCGCGAGGAGCTCGACCTCTGGCGGAGCCGATTCGAGCGTGACGGCGTCGCCATCGAGGCCGGCGTCACCTGGCCGAGAGGTGGACACTCCATCTACGTGCGGGATCCCGCCGGCAACAGCGTCGAGCTCGCGGAACCGGCGCTCTGGGGGATCGAGGAGCCGTGAGATCGTCGTCACGAGCGACCGCCCTTCCGTGCCGCCGGGCACGCTTGCTGCCGTAGCCTCGTGCCGCGGGCGCGCAGGACCGAGTGGTCGCGACCCGCGTCACGAACCCACCAGGAGAGTGGCTCATGAGGATCGTCGGCATCATCCTCATCGTGGTCGGCGTGATCGCGCTGATCTTTCAGGGCATCACCTACACGCGCGATCGCCAGGCGATCGACATCGGCCCGATCGAGGCGACGGTCGAAGAGGAGCGGACGATCCCCGTTCCGCCCGTGGTCGGGGCGTTGTTGATTGTCGCGGGAGTCGCACTGGTGTGGGTGGGGGGACGCAGACCGACGTCGTAGTCGTCGGTCGAGGTAGCGTCGGACGGCGCATTGCGGCATCATGAAGGCGCGGTAGTCGACTGCCGCGACATGATCGGAGTATCCGGAGCGCGGCACCACGCGTGACCGGCGTGCGAGGCTCCGGACCGCCTTCCCCCCCCGAAGCCGTTCGATGCTCACGCTCCTCAAGCTTCTGCAGTCCCTGATCAAGACCCTCCATTCCGAGGGCACGCCCTGGCAGATCGCCGCCGGCGTGATGCTCGGCGCCGGGCTGGGACTCACGCCGCTCATGAGCGGGCACAATCTCGTCATCGTGCTCCTGATCTGCGTACTCAACGTCTCGGTCGGCGCCGCCGTGCTCGGCCTCGCGGTGTTCGCGCCGATCGGCTTTCTCCTGGATGGCGTTTTCGACCGCATCGGGCGCCACCTGCTGCTCGAGACGCCGGCGCTCGAGCCGCTGTGGACGTCGCTCTACAACACACCGGTCGTTCCGTACACGAGCTTCAACAACTCGATCGTGCTCGGAAGCCTCGTCGCCTGGATCGTGCTCGCGCTTCCCATCTACGCGCTCGCGCACGTCGGCGTCCTCCGGTACCGGGCCACGATCGGCGAGCGGGTGCGCCGCTCCCGCTTCTATCGGGCCGTGACCGCCTCCCGCGTCTACAATGTCTACACCTGGTTCCGCCCCCGCTGATCGCCGTGAAGGCGGCGACGCGATGACTCGATTCGAGTCGCCGCGCCCGGCCGGCTCGGGCACACGGCCACCCGAGCGGCCGCGCCTCATTCGATGGAAGGGCGTGATCCCCTTCACGGTCCTGCTCGGACTGCTCGGCATCGTGTGGCTCGTCTTCGGCGACCGCATCGTCGAGGAAACCACGGAAGAGGCGTCCACCGAGTTTCTCGGGGCGCACGTCGAGCTCGAGGGTGTGCGGATCGACGAGACGCGGACATCGCTCGGCATCCGCGTGCTGCGCGTCGCCGACCCGCTCGATCCGATGCGCAACCTGATCGAGCTGAGCGCCGTCGCGATCGCTCTCGAGCCGGTGCCGCTGCTCGAGAAGAAGATCGTCATTCGGCGGATCGCGATCGACGACGTGCGCTTCAACACGCAGCGCTCCACGCCCGCGCCCCCGGCGCCGCCCGATGGCTTCGCAGCGCAAACGCTCGGCGGGATCCGCGCCTGGGCGGGCGAGCTCCGCCGGCCGCTCCTCGCGTTCACGCCCATCGATACCATTCGCTCGATCGTCCTCGATCCGACGCAACTCGGGACCGTGCAGAGCGCGCTCGCACTCCGCGCGGAAGCGGACTCCGTCCAGCGCGGCGTGCGGGAGGGCTTCGAGGGGCTGCGGCTGCGGGAAACGCTCGACAGCGCGCAGGCGCTCGCGCAGCGGCTCGAGGGCACCAACGTGCGGACGCTCGGTCTGGAGGGAGCGCGCCGCGCCGTACAGGACATCCGGCGGACGATCGCACGGATCGACTCCGCCAGGACGCGTGTCGAGTCGCTCGAGCAGAACGTCCGGGGCGGAGTGGCGACCCTCGGCGGTGGCGTGCGCGCGCTCGATGCCGCCCGACGAGCCGACTACGAGTTCGCGCGCGGACTGCTTCAGCTCCCGAGCTTCGAAGGGCCGGACCTGGGCAATGCGCTGTTCGGGGAGGTCAGCCTCGACCGGATGCAGCAGGCGGTCTACTGGGCCTCGCTGGCGGAGCGGTACATGCCGCCGGGGCTTCGTCCGAGGCCGGACGACGGTCCACAGCGGGCGCGTGCCGCGGGGCTCACGGTGCGGTTCCCGAAAGCGCGGGAATATCCGGCCTTTCACCTGCGCCGAGGCGACGCGCGCTTCACGATAGGCGACGGTGATGCGTCGAACGCGTACACTTTCGTCATCGCCAACGTCACATCGGCCCCGGCGCTCGTCGGGGCGCCCGTCCGTTTCGTCGCGCGGCAGGTCGAAGGTAGCGCCGGTACCAGCCAGCTCGATCTCGCGGGCATGATCGATCACGCCGGCGACCGGCTTCGCGACTCCGTCCGTGCGGTTGCGGCGGGGATCTCGCTTCCCTCGTTCGAGCTTCCCGGGCTGCCGTTTCGAGTGGAGCCGGGGAAGGGCGCTACCTCGTTCACGTTCGAGCGGGACGGCGAGCAGCTGAGCGCGCGGTGGGCAATCAGCTCGAATGAGGTCGCCTGGATCGCGGACACGACGCGCTTCGACGCCTCGAATCAGCTCGAGTCACTCCTCGGCCGGGTGCTGGCGGGGCTGAACGATCTCCAGATCGAAGCCCGACTCACGGGTACGATGCGTGAGCCGCAGCTCTCCGTGCGGTCGAACCTCGACCGCGCGCTCAGCGATCGCCTCAAGGCCGTCGCCGGTGAAGAGCTGCGGCGCGCCGAGGCGAGGGTGCGCGCCGAGGTGGATCGCATCGTGACGGAGCGCGTGGAGCCCGTGAGGGCCTACGTCGGTCAGGTGCAGGCCGAGGCCGAGCAGCGCGTGGCCGAGGCGAAAGCGCGGCTCGATGAGGAGAAGCGGAAGCTGGAGGAGCGGCTGCGGGCGCTGAGCGGAGGACTGATCGGGATACCGTGAGCTCGCCGGGGTCGCCCGCACCCCGGTCCTCGCCGATCGCGCCGTTGCGACCGCCGCGGCGGTACGCCGCATCACCTGCCTCCGCCGACCCGTTCACGTCTACTTTGCACCTCGCCTCGCCGCGTCCCCGCATTCTGCGCTGTAACGGGACTTTTCGGCGTCCTGTTGCCGGCCCAATTGGCCCCGCCTGGGCCAACCGCAGGCCCTCCTG
This sequence comes from uncultured Gemmatimonadaceae bacterium, assembly GCA_964385525.1. Lineage (GTDB taxonomy): Bacteria > Gemmatimonadota > Gemmatimonadetes > Gemmatimonadales > Gemmatimonadaceae > DATKCV01. The sequence goes on along the minus strand of CAYLPM010000011.1, from coordinate 9,008 downwards.
TTACTTCCCCATGTTACCCCCCACCCGAAGAGTCGTCATTTTGACGTACCGCACCGGATAGGGGCTCTTGGGTCAGATGCAGCCGTCCGCGCAGCACCGCGACTACGAGGCGATCCTCCGACCGAGCCGTTGGGCGGATGGGATCCAGGTCATTGGCGCGATTCCCGATTACGTCGCCCGCCAACTCGGCCTGATGTCGAGCGCGCGCAGCGTCTGGCTGCACGAGCAGACGGTGACGCACATCTGCGATCAGCAGTCCGCGCGCCCGAGCGACTCGGAGCTGGTGCTGGAGTACATGCCGGCGGTGGTGTTGCGGCCGATGTTCTGTGGCATGCACGACTACGCGGGCGCGGCGCGGATCGAGCTCGTGGAGTACATCAAGCCGGCGCACCGGTACGTGTACTTGTGTCTCAAGGTCGTGGCGCACGTCCTGAACGAAGATGAATTGTGGGTGAGCACCGGATATCCGGTGAGCGACCTGACGCTGAGGCGCCTCCTCCGTGGAGGACGCCTGCAACCAGTGGTAGGGGATCGGAGACTCGAGGGCGGAAAGACGCGCACCGCCAGGCGGACTCCTTCGGGAGCCGCGACACAGATGCCGTGAACTAGCGCGCCCGGCCGACTCCACCCCGCGCAAGCCTCCAGCGACGACACCGTCATCGCTGGGGGCTTCGTGCATTCGGCCGACCTCGTGGGGCTCCTCCGGAGGCGACCCAGTTCACGAGTGGTCGGTCGTCGGTGCCGGGTGTGCCGGTCCGTGTTTGCCCTCCCCCGGCGTCGCGCCGTAGATTCTGCTTCACGGGCAGGCAGATCGTCTGCTCCCCACCGCGAGCGCCTTCGCTCGCCCGCTCGAGGATCGTCGCATGCTCCGCTCCCGCCTCGCTCTGCTCCTGCTGCTCGCTCCCTTCACCGTCGCCGGCGCGCAGCGGTCCGCCGTGGCGGATGCGCGGCTCACCGCGGCGCGCTCGGATTCCGTCGCGACCAACAGTGCCGGGCAGTTCACGCCGACCGACCTGAAAGGGTGGCGCAACATCCGCAACTCGTCCTTGTCGCTCGATGGCAAGTGGTTCGCCTACATGCTGGCACCCAACGAAGGTGATGCCGAGGTGGTGGTGCGGCCCGTCGGCGCGGGCGAGGAGAAGCGTTACCCGGTCGGGGAGCCGACGGGCAGCTCGCTGCAGATCTCTGGCGACTCGCGGTGGGTGGCGTTCACGGTCTCACCGACCGAGCGTCAGCAGCGGCAGGCGCGGCGCGGCCGCCGGCCGATTCAGAACAAGGTCGCGCTCGTGAATCTCGCGACCGGCGAGAAGCGGGAATTCGAGAAAGTGCGCGCCTTCGCGTTCAACGGCGAGGCGCCGACGGCGCTCGCGTTGCACGGGTACCCGGCCGAGGCGACCGGAGGCAATCGACCGGACGGAGCGGATCTGCTCATCGTCGATCTCGGCAACTGGTCCACGCTGAGCATCGGCAACGTCGCCGACTTTTCGTTCGATGAAAGCGGTCAATGGCTCGCGTGGGTCGTGAGCACGCGCGATCAGCTGGGGAACGGGATCCAGCTCCGCGACATGAAGTCGGGAGTCGTGCGGCCGCTCGATGGCGGCAAGGCGATCTACCGTCGGATGGCGTGGCACGACAGCCTGCCTGCGCTCGCCGCCCTCAAGGGCGTGATCGACAGCGTCCGGCGCGACACGACGTACGCGCTGGTCGCGGTTCGCAATGTCGGGGCGGCCGCCAGGACGCTGTACGAGGCGGAGAAGGACAGCCTGTTCCCCGGCGAGATGCGGATCAGCCCCGACCGCACGCCGGTGTGGGCGGACGACCTGAACGCCGTGTTCTTCGGGATTCGGGAGCGGAAGGCCCCCTCGGAGCGTCCGGTCGCGGACTCCGCCGCGGACGACAGCGCGGCGGCGCCGCGCGGCGCGAACGGGCCACGCGCGAACGCCGACGAGGATCCCCTGCCCGACATGGTGATCTGGCACTGGAAGGATCCCAGGCTCCAGTCGCAGCAGCAGGTCGAGGAGAACCGCGACAAGTCGTTCAGCTTCCTCTCGGTGTATCGCCTCCCCGAGCGCCGCTTCGTCCGGCTCGGCACCGACGAGGTACGCGACGTCGCGCCCGCGCCGCGGACCCGCTGGACGATCGGCTCCGACAATCGCGAGTACGAGCGGGCCGGCAATCTGATGGGGATGCGCTACCGCGACGTGTACGTGATCGACCAGCACACCGGCGCGCGGAAGCTCGCGGTGCCGAAGAGCTGGGGCCCGCAGCAACTCTCGCCCGATGGCGCGAGGCTCCTGTACTGGAGCGAGGGCCACTATCACATCTACGACATCGCGGGCGGCATCTCGCGCAACATCACGGACGGATTGCCGGTCTCCTTCGTCAACCTCGAGGACGACCACAACCTGGACCGCCCGGCGATCCCGCCGCAGGGGTGGACGAAGGACGGTCAGTCGGTGCTGTTGAGCGACCGGTGGGACATCTGGAGCGTGCCGGTGCGCGGCGGGCGTGCGGTGAACCTCACCGTCGACGGCCGTGAGAAGGGCATCCGGTACCAGCGCCGGCTCGTCTTCGATCCGCGCGAGCGGGACTTCGATCTGCGAAAGCCGTTGCTGCTCGCCGCGTACGGCGAACAGACCAAGCAGTCCGGCGTCGCGCGCGTCGAGCCCGGCCGGCCCGGCGCGAGGATGCTGATGTGGGAGGATGCGCGGCACTCGTTCGAGAAGGCACGCGAGGCCGACGTCTACCTGTTCTCGCGGCAGACGGTGCGGGACTATCCGGATTACTGGGTGACTGATGCGCGCTTCGGGGAGCCGCGCCGGCTGACGGAGGCGAACCCCCAGCAGAACGGCTTTGCCTGGTCGGGCGGCGCGCGGCTGATCGACTACGTGAGCGACAAGGGCGACTCCTTGCAGGCCGCGCTGTATCTGCCGGCGAACCACGAGCCCGGAAAGACGTACCCGACGCTGGTGTACATCTACGAGCGGCTGTCACAGAACCTGCATGCGTACAGTGTCCCGAACGAGACGCGGGCGTTGAATCCGAGCGTCTACACGAACCTCGGCTACGCGGTGCTGATGCCGGACATCGTGTATCGCGTGAACGATCCCGGGATGTCGGCGGTGTGGTCCGTGATTCCGGCGGTGAAGGCCGCGATCGCGACGGGTGTCGTCGACTCCTCCAGGGTCGGGCTGCACGGCCACTCGTGGGGCGGCTATCAGACCGCCTTCCTCGTGACGCAGACCGACATGTTCAAGGCGGCAATCGCGGGCGCCGCGCTCACCGACATGGTGAGCATGTACAGCTCCGTGTACTGGAACTCGGGCTCGGCCAACCAGCCGATCTTCGAGTCGAGCCAGGGGCGGTTCAGCGGCCACTTCCTCGACAACACTGAGGCGTACATCCGCAACTCGCCGGCGTACCACGCGGACAAGGTGAAGACGCCGCTCATCCTGCTGCACAACGACAAGGATGGCGCAGTGGACTTCAACCAGGGGATCACCTTCTACAACACGCTGCGGCGGCTCGGGAAGGACGTGATCATGCTCCAGTACGTGGGCGAGAATCACGGGCTGCGGAAGCCGGAGAACCAGAAGGACTACGCCGTGCGGATGCGCGAGTTCTTCGACCACCACCTGCGCGGTTTGCCGGCGCCGGGGTGGATGACCGACGGTGTGCCGCGGCTCGAGCTCGACGAGCACCTCAAGGCGCGTCGGCAGGAAGCCGAGGCGCCGAAGAAGGCCGTCGAGATCGTTCCGTAGCCGTCGCCGGGTGGCCCGCTGCTACTCTCCCTTTCCGCGGCCCGTAGCCCGACAGTGCACGCAAACCGGTCGCACCCCCACCGCCACGAGCGCCCGGCGGACGAGGCCCCCATGAAGGTGCTCGGCACAGAGCAGTTTCCGGCATTCGGCGCAGAGGCCGCCCTTGACGGGGTCGAAGGCGCGACCGCAGCGATCGCACGGGGCGCGGTATTTCCCTTCGCGGAAGATCGCCATGTCGGTGAGTTCTCGGGGAGGTGGCCGGTGTCGGGAGCGGTGATGTTCAGGGGGCCGCGCCCGCCGCGTCCTCGGCGCCCTCGGGAAGCCGGACCGTGACGGCTGCCCACGTCCGCCCGGCCACTCGATTATAGCGCGCATCGCCGATGAACACGACCGCGTCGCCCTCCTCCCGTCCGACGCGGTAGTACGGGAATCGCGCCCACCGCAGAAACGCCGATCCCGCGGGCGTGGCCGCCGCCGCTCGCGCCTCCGGGAGCTCGTCTCGCTTCATCAGCTCGTCGAGGCCGAGGGTGACCCGCGGCCCCGGCGACCAGACGAGGGTGCCGAACACGTATCGATCCCCCGCGTCCACGAGCACCTCGCGGCGAACGGGATTCACCGGCACCGGCGCGACGAGCAGGCGCGACTCGGGATCGAGCCCGGCCGCGGCAAGTGCCCGACGAACCTCCGCCCGGCCGGCGATCGTGAGCCCCGCCATCGCGGCGATGTAGAGCGTGACGCACGCCAGCGCGAGCCTCGCGGGCCGGCCATCGCGCAGCCGTCCGGCCGTCATGACGATCGCGAGCCCCAGCGTGAGCCAGATCCACGGATCGATGATGAAGAGCACGTCAGCGTAGAACCAATCGTCGGAGAACGGCATCAGCCAGCGCATCCCGTAGGTGTTCATCCAGTCGAGGAGCGGGTGCGAGAGGATCGAGATCCCTGAGAGGAGCAGCAGCGCCCGGGGGCGGATCGGTGCCACCGGCACGCGTCCGCCGCGACGGCGCACGAGCCGGTCCCAGAGCATCATCGTCGCCGTGAGGATGAACGGCCACAGGACGAGCGCGAGCACGCCGTGCGTGATTCCGCGGCGGAAATCGAGGGAGTCCGCGCCGATGACGACGCTGATGACGTCGACATCGGGGAGATTGGCGCCGATGATGAGCGTCGCCGTGCCGAGCGCGGAGCGCCGCTTGAGTCCCGTCTCGCCAATGGCGGCGCCGACGAGGGTGTGGCAGAGGTTGTCCATGCGGGGAAGATGGCGGGTCGCGCGGTCCCGGCGAGGGTCGAGCAACGCCGGCGTCGCCAAACGGGTCGAATCGAGTACGCGGCGGACGCCTGGGCAGGAGGGCGCGCGGCGGGACCGCCCGCCATTCGGGTGGTACGAGCCTCGATTCAGCAGGGATGACCCGCGCCAGCGGCCAACCGGCTGGTTTCGCGGTGCGCGAAAGACCTTCCGAAATCCGAGCACGCAGTGCATGCATAGAGGGGGCGCGACCTCGCGGCGGCTGTCGCTCGGCAACGGAGCGCGGCCGTCGGACGTTTTACAGGGAATGGACCCTGACCGAAGTCGCGGGTATCAGGGGCTTCGTCGCATTCTGCACGCTCGGCTTGGCGGTGCAGTTGTGGCGGCGCAGGAGACTCGACCCTTCACCGAGAGTGACCAGCGACCGTGCTCGCATCACTGTTCGAGTTCCTGTTCAAGTACCGGCCGGTACTGTTCGACCGTGGCGATTTCGCGTTCGCGGCCTCGCGGACGGTCACGCTCATCGCGCTCGTGCTCGCCGTCGCGGCGATCGCCGCCCTCATCACCTACACCCGGGTGAAGGGGAAGAGCCGGCCGAAGGATCGCGCGATCCTCACGGGGCTTCGCGTCGCGATCGTCGCGCTGCTCCTCTTCTGCCTGCTGCGACCGACCCTGCTCGTGCCGAACGCGGTGCCGCAGCGGAACTTCCTCGCGATACTCCTCGACGACTCGCGCAGCATGCAGATCGCCGACCGCGGCGAATCGCGGGCGAGCTTCGTGCGGGAGACATTCGATCCGCGCGAGAGCGCGCTCATCACGGCGCTCGGCGACCGCTTCATCCTCCGCTTCTATCGGTTCGCGGGGTCGGCCGAACGGATCGGCGATCCAGCCGAGATGGGATTCGCGGGACAGCGCACGGATCTCGGGCGCGCACTCGATCGAGCGCGCCAGGAGCTCGCGTCGGTGCCGGTGGCCGGCATGGTCCTCGTGTCCGACGGCGCGGACAATGCCGACGCCGCGCTCGCTGAGCCGATCCTGAATCTCCGCAGCCGCTCGATCCCCGTGTTCACGGTCGGCGTCGGGCGCGAGTCGTTCACGAAGGACATCTCGATCCGGCGCGTCGAGACGCCGCATTCGGTGCTCGAGGGGACGTCGCTGGTGGTCGACCTGCTGGTGACGCAGCGCGGCTTCCGCGGCGAGACGGTGCAGCTACAGGTCGAGGACGCCGGACGCATCATCGCCACCGAGGACGTGACACTTGGCGCCGACGGCGAAGCGACCCCGGTGCGCATCAGCGTCACCGCCGCCGAGACGGGACCGCGCATCTTCCGCTTCAGGATCCCCGAGCGTCCCGGCGAGATGGTCGCGCAGAACAACGAGCAGGAAGCGCTCGTTCGCGTGGACGACAAGCGCGAGAAGATTCTCTATCTCGAGGGCGAGCCGCGGTTCGAGGCCAAGTTCGTGCGCCGCGCGGTGACCGACGACGAGAATCTTCAGGTGGTCCTCCTCCAGCGGACCGCGGAGGGGAAGTTCCTGCGTCTGGGCGTCGACGATGGCGATGAGCTCGCCAACGGATTTCCGACGACGCGCGAGGAGCTCTTCGCCTATCGCGCGATCATACTCGGGAGTGTCGAGGCCAGCTTCTTCACCCACGACCAGCTCCGCATGCTGGCGGAGTTCGTCGGACAGCGCGGGGGCGGGCTCCTTCTGCTCGGCGGGCGGCGGTCGTTCTCGGAAGGCGGATACGCGGGGACGCCGCTCGCCGATGTGATTCCCGTGGTGCTCGAGGAGACCGCCTCCACGAGCGCCGCCAGCGGCGGGGGCGCTGCCCGGAACGTCAGCGCGAACGGCAACGGCAACGGGAACGGCGACGAGTACCGCGCGGCCGATGGTGAGGTCCCGGTCGCCGAGCTCAAGATCGAGCTGACGCCGGCCGGCCGATCGAACCCGGCGACGCAGATCGCGCCGACGGAACGTGCGTCAGTGGCCCGATGGGGCGAGCTGCCGCCGCTCACCTCGGTGAACCGGATCACGCGCGCGAAGCCCGGGGCGACGACGCTGCTCACCGCCCGGCATCCGGAGGGCGGCCAGCAGGTGGTCCTCGCCTTTCAGCGCTATGGGCGCGGCAAGGCGCTGGCGTTCACCGTGCAGGATTCATGGTTGTGGCAGATGCACGCCGACATCACGCTGGAGGATCTCACGCACGAGACCTTCTGGCGACAGATGCTGCGGTGGCTCGTGACCGGCGTGCCTGGACGCGTGACGATCGCGACCGCCGCGGACCGCGTTTCTCCTGGCGAGACGGTCACGCTGCGCGCCGAGGTGGACGATCCGCAGTACCTCAAGGTGAACGGCGCGACCGTGGTCGCGCACGTCAGCGCACCGTCGGGCGCGGTCCGGCAGATCCCGATGGAGTGGGCGGTGGACAAGGACGGCGAGTATCGCGCCAGCTTCGTGGCCGAGGAGGATGGCCTGCACGAGGTGCGGGTAGAGGCGACGCACATGGACACGTTGATCGGCAGCGATGTGGCGTTCGTCCAGGCGACCGACCTAAAACGCGAGTTCGTCGACGCGGAAATGCAGCGGTCTGTCCTCAGCCGGATCGCGGAGGAGACGAACGGGCGCTACTACACGGAAGAGACACTGTCGACCTTGCCGGAGGATGTGACGGTGTCGGGCAGCGGGACGACCGTGCTGGAGCAGAAGGACCTGTGGGACATGCCGTTCATCTTCCTCATGCTGGTGGGTCTCGTGTCCGCCGAGTGGGGATTCCGGCGCCGCCGAGGGCTGGCGTGACGCCACGCGTCGTGCCTGGACTGGCCTTCGCGATCGCCGGAGCGCTGTCGCTCGGCGAGCCCGCCGCCGCGCGCGCGCAGGCGCCGGCGTCGGAGGTGAGCGATACGTGGCTGCTGATCGTCACCGGCGTGTCGGGCGAACCGATGTACGGCACACGGTTCCACGAGTGGGCGCTCGGCCTCGCCGACGCCGTTCGCGAGCGCCATGGCGTGAGCGCGGACAACATCATCTACCTCGGCGAGAACACCGAGCGCGCCCCCGACCGAATCGCTGCTCGCTCGACACGGCAGAACGTCGAGCGGGAGATTGGTCGACTCGTCGAGCGGACGCGCGCCGGCGATCGTGTGCTGATCGCACTCTTCGGGCACGGTAGCTCGACCAACGACGACTCCCGATTCAATCTCCCGGGCCCCGACCTCACGGCCAAGGAGTGGGCGGCGCTGCTCGGGCGATTGAGCGGCCGGACGGTCGGATTCGTGAACGCGGCCAGCGCGAGCGGAGATTTCGTCGGTGAGCTGTCCGGCGAAGGGCGCGTGGTGATCACGGCGACCAAGTCCGGCTTCGAGCAGAACGAGACGCGTTTCGGCCGCTACTTCGTCGACGCCTTCGCGCGCGATGTGGCGGATGTGGACAAGGATGGCCGCGTCTCACTGCTCGAGGCGTTCGACTACGCACGCCGCGAGGTGGCGCGTACGTACGAGGAGGAGGGGGCGCTGCTGACCGAACACGCGCAGCTCGATGATGACGGAAACGGATCCGGTACGGCCGCTCCGGATGGGCAATCGGGCGACGGGCTGCTGGCGCGCGGTTTCCACCTGAACTCGACCGCGCAAGCCCTGGCCGGCGCCGATCCACGCCTGCGTGCCCTCTACGCGGAGAAGCAGTCGATCGAGGCGAGCCTGGACTCCCTCCGTCTGCGGAAGGACCAGATGGTCGCGGCCGCCTACGAAAACCGTCTCGAGGAACTGCTGGTCGCGTTGGCGGAGAAGAACGAGGCGATTCGAGAGCTGGAGGAGCGGAAGCCGTGAGAGAACCCAATGCGTCCGCGTCCCGCCGCACTCGCTGCACGCGCGTCATGACGGTGTCGCGCGGCTGGCATCTCATCGCGCTCTCGCTGGTCGCGATCTCGTGCTCCGGCCGTCCCGCCGATGCGCAGCAGGCGATGACGACCGCCGACGCTGCGTTGCGCACGGGACAGTACGAGGAGG
>CAYLPM010000010.1:0-2110 GCA_964385525.1 uncultured Gemmatimonadaceae bacterium | reverse complement strand
GGTTCTGCTGATGCGATGGCTCGTGCGCTGCGATCGATTGGATCGGGACGCGCACCAGCGCGGCATGTACGCTGCACTCGGCGCCTGGGCGGTGACCGACGTCGCGATCGTCATCGCGGTGTGGGGATAGCCCGGTGAGCTTGAAAGTCGGCGTTGGATGACGCAGCTTCGATTCACCGGAGGCGTTTCGCGGATGCCTCGTGCGCGGACCGGGTGGAAGGTCCGATGACGGGCCGGCCCGATGCACGGACGATGACCGACCCGTGGAGAGTCCGATGACGGGCCGGCCCGATGCACGGACGACGACCGAACCGTGGATCCCCCGACGCCGCCTCCCCGAACCTTCGAGTCGAATGCGCTCAGTCCACACAACCGCCGCTCCTGCTCCCGCCGGCCATTACTCGCAAGCGATCGTTCACGAGGGGCTCGTGTTCGTCGCCGGCCAGCTGCCGATCCGGCCCGGTCAGCGCGATGCGTCGGTGGGCTCGATCGAGGAGCAGACGGAGCAGACGCTGCGAAACATCGAGACGATCCTCGACGCGGCGGGGAGCGCCCTCGACCGCGTGCTCCAGATGACCATCTACGTGTCGGACATGGCGCTCTGGTCGCGCGTCAACGCGAGCTACGCTCTCGTCATGGGCGAGCATCGGCCCGCGCGCGCCGTGGTGCCGGTGAAGGAGCTCCACCACGGCTACCAGATCGAGATCCAGGCGATCGCCGCGCTGCGCGCGTGACGCGCGGCTGAGGGCGCCCGCGGGCGCGCTCGATTCCCATCACCTCCAGCGGAGTGGACGATGCACGTTCCCCGGCAATCGATGCTCGATCGGATGAAGGGCGCCGCGCTGCTCTACATCGACACCTACGAAGAGGTCGAGGCGGACACCAGCGCGACCGGGCAGGCCGCGCTCGTCGTCGCGATCGTCGCGGTGGCGTCGGCGATCGGCGGCGCGGATGGCGGCGCGACCGGCATCCTCGGTGGGCTCATCGGCGCCTTCGTCGGATGGCTCATCTGGTCCGGCATCACCTACCTCATCGGCGACAAGCTGCTCGGCGGCACCGCGACATGGGGCGAGCTGCTGCGCACCCTCGGCTTCGCCCAGAGTCCGGGCGTGCTCTACGTCCTCGCGTGGCTTCCGGGACTCGGGTGGCTCGTGCGGTTTGCCGTCGCCGTGTGGATTCTCGTTGCCGGCATCATCGCCATCCGGCAGGCCCTCGATTTCAGCACGGGCAAGGCGATTCTGACCGCGATCCTGGGTTGGGTGCTCGTCGTATTGATCCCGGCGGCGCTGCTCGGGATGCGGGCAATGGGCTGATAGCGGCACTGTAAGACGATTGTTTGGAACGTCTTACAGCAGACTCTACATTGGTGGTCCCACTTGACGGCCCCTCCGGGGGCCGTTAGTATTTCCTTCACTTAGCACTCACCTCGGTCGAGTGCTAACACTGTTTGTTCAATGCACCCTTTCTCTCCATGTCTCCACCAGGAGGAGCAACACCTATGGCCACCAAGAGTGCCACGGGCCTCAAGGTCAATCCGCTGGCCGATCGTGTCGTTGTGAAGGCTCTCGAAGAGACCGAGCAGATGCGCGGCGGCCTGTACATCCCCGACACGGCGAAGGAAAAGCCGCAACAGGGCGAGATCGTCGCCGTCGGCCCCGGCCGCTTCGAGAAGGACAAGCGTGTTCCGATGGAGCTCAAGGTCGGCGACAAGGTCCTGTACGGGAAGTACAGCGGCACCGAGGTCACCGTCGACAACGAGCAGCTTCTCATTCTTCGCGAGTCCGACGTCCTCGCGGTCCTGAACTGAGTCTCGCGGCGCCGAACCGGCGCGCGACTCGCTTCCGACATCGATCCGGACATCGAACACCATTTCGCACAGGACACAGACCATGGCAAGCAAGGAACTGCACTTCAACGTCGACGCCCGCGCGGCGCTGAAGCGCGGCGTCGATCAGCTCGCCGAGGCGGTGAAGGTCACCCTCGGCCCCAAGGGACGCAACGTCGTCATCGACAAGAAATTCGGTTCGCCGACCGTGACCAAGGACGGCGTCACCGTCGCCAAGGAGATCGAGCTCGCTGATCCGCTCGAGAACATGGGCGCCCAGATGGT
>CAYLPM010000009.1:0-7078 GCA_964385525.1 uncultured Gemmatimonadaceae bacterium | reverse complement strand
ATGTCATGCGCAAGACCCGGTGGCCGACGCGCGTCAGTGCCGGTGCGGGTGCGGATGACGCTCGTGATGCTCCCGCAGCAGGTCCTTTCCGTAGTCGTTCCCGTTCGGCGTGCGCACCACCGAATGGATGTGCTGGCGCGTCGGCACACCCCGCTCCACGTCGCGTAGCGCGACCGGACGCTGGTGATCGAACTCGATCAGGATGACCGGGCTCTGGATGCGGTAGTAGAACACACCCTCCGGGTCCGTCCCGCCGATCCACGCGAACCACGTGTCCTCGAGGTGACGCCGGACCTCCTCCATCCGGACCTCGGCATGCCCCTCGCGGAGATGGCCCACGAACTCGCCGATCAGCTCCACGAGCTGGGCGCGCTGCGCACCCGTCAGATCCGTGGCGCGAATGCCGGCGTAGTCGAGCATCACGTTGTCGCGGAACGCTTCCGAGACGTTGTTGTTCCCCGTCTTCGACACCTCGATGATCGCCTTCTTCTGCTGCTCGGGCGCCAGCGACCGGATCATCGCCAGTCCGCGATCCTGTTCCGCCTGAAGCACCACGGTGCCGGCATACCGTCCCGACGTGGCGCGCACCGGCTCCGACCCCATGAACGTCGGCGTCATCACGACCTGATCGCCGAGCACGAAATAGTTGACGTTGAGGTGGTGCCCATCCATTTGCCACCCCCACGGCTCGGTCGCCGACGGCGCCCCCATCACGGTGATCCAGTACAGCCACTCCCCGTATTCCTCGTGATCGTTGGTCAGCTCGGCCAGCGTCTCGTTGAGCCGCATTATGTCGCGCGTGGTCCGCAGCCCCTTCGCGCTCAGCGCGGCGCGGAGCATGCCGAACGCCGCCTCGCGCTGCGGCGCCGTCATCTCACCGAAGCCGACGCCCTGCCGCACGTAGAAATGCTGGTTCATCCACTTCCGCCACTCGTCGTCATCGTCGGCGAACATCGTCCGTGCCCGCTGCTCCGGCGTGAGCGCCTCGAGGAACCGCTCGGCGGCTTCGCGCACCGGCTCGGTGGAGACACCCGTCGAGCGGATCGAGAACAGGCCGGGGATGACGGTGCCGTCGATCGTGATGCCACGGAACGACTCGGCGAGCCCGCGCGTCTCGGCCTCGCGCGACCGGCGGACGAGGAGCGCCTGGCGCTCGGTCGCCGCCGGCTGCGCGATCGGCCGCGCCGAGTCCCCCGCCGTCGCGACCGCTCGCGCCGGCGGCTCGCTCGGTGGCTGTCGCGAGGCGCCGGTGCAGGCGGTGGTCGCGAGCGCGGCCATCGCTGCGCCGCGGCCGACCGTGAGCCATGTGAAAGGGTGCGGTCGAAGCATACCGATGGATTCGCGCATGAGAGTGCTCCAGGGAAAGTTCCGCGAGACGGCCGTCCGAAAAAGGCTACGGCGGCGCGACGCTCGTCGTTGACCGTGGTCCGTGCTGCACCGCTCCGGCTCAGCCGACTCGGAGCGTGACCCCGCTCACGTGCACGTTGTGCGCAGGCACGCACGCGATACCTGCACGCAGGTGCCATCGTCCTCGTGTGGATGGGGCCGACTCGTCACCGATGGCGGGTACCGGCCGGAGACACGGAATTCAGGAGACACGGCATGCACAGGGCGCGCATTCTTCAGGTGGCGGCGGTGATGACACTCCTCGTCGGCTGCAAGGCTCGACAGCAGGAGCAGGCGCGCGCCGACAGCCTGCGGGCGCTGACGGAGGAGCAGCTCGCGCTCACGACGACGCTCTCCGCCCAGAAGGACTCGTTGACGCGGATCGTCTTCGACGCCGATCACTTCATCATGCAGATCGACAGCCAGATTCGCACGGTGAAAGGGCTGCCTGCCGCCAAGCGCGCGGGCCAGCCGCTCGAAAGCCCGCTCGATGAGCAACTCGAGCGGCGCAAGGAGATCATGGGCCGCGTCAACGCGCTGATCGATCGCGCGAACACGACCGCGCGGCAACTCGCGGAGAGTCGCCAGCGCGAGACGACGCTGCGCGAGGAGAAGGCGGTGCTCGAGGAGCAGCTCGCGCAAGTCCAGCAGGCGATGTCGGGGGACGAAACGATGATCGCCGAGCTGGCCGCGACCATTCAGCGCCAGACGGAGAGGATCGCCGGCCTCGAGCTGCGGATCGACAGTCTCGTCACGGAGACGCGTACGCTGGGCAAGACGCACTACCGTGCCTACTACATCGTGGGAACGGAGCGAGAGCTCCTCGACAAGGGCGTGATCCAGCAGGAAGGCGGCGCCAATCTTCTCCTGTTCCACCCCGGACGCACGGTGCAGCCGGCACGCATGCTCGATCCGGCGCTGTTCACGCCGATCGACCAGCGCGAGGTGCGCGAGATCCCGGTGCCGGACACGACGCGCCGTTACCGACTCGTGTCGCGGCAGAGCCTCGCCGCGGCCGAAGTGCAGGAGCAGGACGAGACGACGTTCACCGGCAGCCTGCGGATCGCGGACGCGAGTCAGTTCTGGGCATCCTCGCGGTTCCTGATTCTCGTGCAGCGGTAGCGCGTCCGGGGTCGCGAGCCCCTCCATCGCGGGCCGCTCCGGCTGCGGATCGTCTCTCGAGCTCGACGCTCACTGCGCGTCGAGCTCGAGTCGCATTCCGGCCCGTCGCAACCGCGCCGCGAGCACATCGCCGAGCGCGGTCGCGGGCGTCAGCACGCCGCCGCGCGTAGGTCCGCCGGGGAGTGCCTCGCCATCCTGCGCGAGCGCGAGTGCCGACTCGCACAGCATCGTCACCGTCGCACGATTTGCCGGATCCCCGCGGTACGCGATCAGGCCGCGAACTCGCCGGCGATCCGTGCCGATCCCCACCAGGTCGCACGTGAACCAGCCCCGCTCCATCGTGCGTTCCGACGGCCCGGAGCCGGGGTGCGGCAGCAGTGTCGCCAGTACGCGTCTGAACGGCGCCCACTGCGTCGCGTGCCCGGCGAGCCAAACCGCCGCCGCCGCCGCGACGGCCTTCGCGCGGCCCAGCGGCGGGTCGAACCGCTGATACTCCTGATACACGAACTCCCCATCCCGGCCGTAGGGCGCTCCCCACCGTGCATGGAGCGAGGCGCTCCGGCGCACCACGCGCGTGTTGATCGGACCCATCACGAACGGACCCACCCATGCGCCGATCTCGGCATCGAATCGCGGAGCCCGGACATCCGCGCTCCGTTCCCGCTGCGCCGGCGTATGTCCGTCCGCCGCATCGAGCGCGAAGGGATCGTCCGCTCCGGCTGCACGTCCCCCCCGCTCCGCGGAGAGCAGGCCGGTGGCGACCGTCCCGCCATTCAGCCCGCCGGCGAGCCGGAAGTAGGCGCGCACTTCGGCGCACGCCACTCCGAACGTCTCCTGCATCCGCCGAACGACGAGCATCGCACCGAGATCCGACGGCACGGAGTCGAAGCCGCAGCCGGGCACGATGCGCGTGCCCTGCGCGGCGGCTCGCTCGTGATGCCGCGCGATCATCTCGCGCTGCCACATCGTCTCGCCGGAGATGTCCGCGTAGTGCGTGCCGAATCGCACGCAGGCGTCGACCACGGGCGTGCCGTGGAGCGCGAACGGCCCGGCGGTGCTGAGAAGCACCTGCGTGCGCGCGACGACCGCGATGACACTGGCCGGATCGCCGCTGTCGGCGACCAGCACGTCGTCGGCACGGGACGGAGCGCCGACTGCCGCGCGCACGGCCTCCAGCTTCGCGCGACTCCGCGCGGCGATGGCCCACCGAAGCCCCGGCGGTGCATGCCGGGCGAACCAGGCGACGGTCTGGCGGCCGGTGAAGCCGGTCGCGCCGTAGAGCACGATGTCGTAGTCGCGGTCGGGCATGTCCGGGCGGCGGGAGTCACAGATCCTTCCGCTTGAAGCTTAGCCAGGCGTCCGGCGTCGCGGCTACGGACCTCCAGTGGCGAGCAGGTAGGAGATGACGAAGGTCGCGACGTAGAGGCTGCTGATCACCGACCCGATCATCGCGGGAACGAGAATGCCGCGCCGCCCGTGCCGGCGAACGCTGGCCAGCGCGGTGAGTCCTGATCCGAGTCCGACGATCGCCAGCACCAGCGCGGCGATGCCGAAGATCATCGTGGCCATGCCTCTCGACGCCGGATCGCTGCGCACGGGCTGCAGCGCGAAGTTGAGCGCGATGATGAGCACGGGACACATCCAGCTCGCCGTCGCAAGCCGCTGCGGCCGCGAAGGTCGGCCGGGACTCACCGGGGGAGCCGCGCCTCGCGCCGCGCGGGCGTGCTCCGCGCCGGATTGCGCCGCAGGCATCATGCGGGCGTCCTCGCCAGCTTCGCGCGACGCCGCCGCCGCGCCCAGACGATGCCGCCGATCACCATCGGAATGGCGATCAGGCGCCCGGTGGTCTCACCCAGTCGTTCGGCGCGCTCGGTGCTCGACAGCCAGTTCGTCTCGCCCTCCACCGACTCGAGCAGGGACGTCAGGAGCGCGTGCGCTCGCTCGGTCTCCTCGATCGGCGCCGACACGATCAGCTGGATAGCCTCCCGGCGCAGCGGAACCTGCACCAGGAACATGACGACCTGGTTGTCCAGCTCCTCTGAGATCTCCTTGACGCCTGCGAGCTCGAATCCACGCCAGCGGAAGGTCATGAGCTCCATGCCCGGGTCGGGAAGATCCTCGGCGGTCACCGTCTCGCGTCCGAGCACGTAGCGGAGTCGCTGCACGACGATCACGATCGTGCCCTCATCCTCCCCCCGCGACTCGTACCAACTGAAGGCCACGTCCGGTTCCGCGAGCAGTTCGGCGTCCTCCACGAAGCCGTCCGGAACCACGAGCGAGAAGCCGAGCTCGGGGTGTGTGACGCGTATGTCCTCGGCCGCGAAGGCGACCAGCGCGGCGGCCAACAGGGCCAGGACTTTCATGGGTCCTCCTCCGTATCGGTGCTCATGACGGCGGCCAGGAGCGCTGGCTGCGCGAAAGCCAGAAGCGGATGGACGCCCCGCCGAACGTGCGTCCATGAGCGCGGCCCGCCCGCCAGATTCGGCGAGGCGCCCGGGCCCTCACTTCAGACGACGCAGCACCGGCATCGTTGCCGGCGGGACGATGGAGGTTGACCTCCCGGCGTCAAGCCTTTCGATTTCACCGCCCACGACCCCGCCCATCCGTGCCACTCACACGCTCGCCCTCATCCGTACGATCGACACCAGTCGAGATCGCCAGACGCGCCCTCTCCGTCAGCGGGCTCCGAAAGGCCTACGACGACGTCGTGGCAGTGGACGGGCTCGACGTCGAGGTCCTCGCCGGCGAGTGCTTCGGCCTGCTCGGACCCAACGGCGCCGGCAAGACGACCACCATCGAGATCTGCGAAGGCCTTCTCGAGCCCGACGCCGGCACCGTCGAAGTCCTCGACCGGTCGTGGAAAACCGAGGCCGTCGCGCTACGACGACGGATCGGCTCGCAGCTCCAGGAGACGCAGCTCGCCGATCGCCTGAGTGTCGAGGAAACGCTGCGGCTCTTTCGCAGCTTCTACCCGAGTGGGTACTCGGTAGATGAGCTGGTCACGCTGATGCACCTCGAAGAGAAGCGCAAGGCGCGGGTGGGCAAGCTTTCGGGCGGCCAGCGACAGCGCCTCGCGCTGGGGTGCGCGCTCGCCGGGCGTCCCGATCTGCTCTTTCTCGACGAGCCGACCACCGGCCTCGATCCGCAGTCGCGTCGCCAGTTGTGGGAGCTGATCGAACGGTACCGCGCCAGCGGGCGCACGATCGTCCTCACCACGCACTACATGGACGAGGCCGAGCGGCTGTGCGATCGGGTCGCGATCATCGATCACGGCAGAGTGATCGCGCTAGGCACGCCACGCGAGCTGATCGCGTCGCTCGGTGCCGAGCATGTCGTGGCGTTCGCGCTCGCCGACGGGCAGACGATGGACATCGGCGAGCTGCGCGCGCTGCCGGGAGTGCGGTCGGTGCGGGATGGCGACGGGCGGTGGGAGCTCGAGGTGGAGAAGATTCACCAGAGCGTCCCGGCGCTGCTCACGCTGACGAGCGCGCGCGGACTCGATCTCTCGGAGCTGACGACGCACTCGGCGACGCTCGAGGATGTCTTCGTGTCGCTGACGGGGAGACATCTGCGTGAAGAGTGAGATCGGCGAGCCCGCGACGGGGCGCGTGGAGCGGCGGCCGGAGCGCGGCGTCGACGGGCCGGCGGAGCAGGAGGGATGGCTAGCGCGCTCGTCCCTCGCGCAGCTCACGCTGACGCGCGTGCGCGAGTTCCTGCGCGAGCCTGATGCGGTCTTCTGGACGTTCGCATTTCCGCTGATCCTCGCGGCGGGACTCGGCCTCGCGTTCCGGAACCGTCCACCGGAGACACCGCGCGTGGCCGTCGCGACCGCCGAGGGTGCTGAGACCGTCGCCGGGCATCTGACGGCGGCCGGACTCGAGGTGCGTTTGCTCGAAGACAGTGCCGCGATGCGCGCGTTGAACACGGGACGCGTCGCGCTGGTCGTGCGGCCGCTCGCGGATGGCGCCGTGGAGTATCGCTATGATGAGGCACGCCCGGATGCGCGCAATGCACGCTTTCTCGCCGACGACGCGGTGCAGCGCGGCGCGGGGCGCGCGGATCCCGTGCCGATCTCGGAGCGGCTCGTCAGCGAACGGGGTTCTCGCTACATCGACTTTCTGGTGCCGGGGCTCCTTGGCATGACGATCATGGGGAGCGGCGTGTGGGGCGTGGGCTTCGTGATCGTCGAAGCGCGGCGGCGAAAGTTCCTCAAGCGGCTCGCCGTCACACCGATGTCGCGCTCCGAATATCTCGCCTCTTTCCTGCTGATGCGGCTGGTGTTGCTGGCGCTGGAAGTCGTGGTGCTGGTGGGGTTCGGCACGTGGATTTTCGGCGTGCCGCTGCGCGGGTCGCTCGCCCAGCTCGGTCTGATCACCTTCGTGGCGGCGTTCAGCTTCAGCGCGCTGGGCCTGCTCATCGCTTCGCGCGTGCGGACGACGGAAGGCGTGCAGGGGTTGATGAACGTCGTGATGATGCCGATGTGGGTGCTCTCCGGCGTGTTCTTCTCGAGCACGAACTTTCCGGAGGTCATGCAGCCGTTCGTGCAGGCGCTGCCGCTCACCGCGCTCAA
>CAYLPM010000008.1:0-2213 GCA_964385525.1 uncultured Gemmatimonadaceae bacterium | reverse complement strand
GTCGGCCGCGAGGTGCGCATGATCGATCGGCGCGGTGACATCACGCTTCGGGTCGTTGGACTTGCCGGGGATACACATTATCGCGAGCTGCGCGAGGGCGTGGTGCCGATGATCTACTTCCCGGCGGGACAACTGCGAACTGCCACCCTGATGGTTCGGACGAGTCTGCCCACGGCACGGGCCATCGCCGCGGCGCGGTCGGCCGTGTACGAGGTGGACCCGATCCTGCCGGTGTCGGAGGTCGGCACGCTGACGGACGTCATCCACGGCGAGCTGGCCGAGGAACGCCTGCTGGCACGGACGGGGCTCGTGATGGCGGGGCTGGCGGTCGTTCTGGCGGTGATGGGACTGCACGCCGTGATGTCGTTCTTCGTGAGCACGCGCGTGCGCGAAATCGCCGTGCGACGGGCGCTCGGCGCGAATCGTCTGCAGATCGGCTCGGAGGTATTCAGGCATGTCGCGGCCGTGCTCGCAGTGGGGTTCGCGTGCGGGCTCGCGCTCGTTCTGGCGACATCCCGGCTGCTGTCCGCGCGACTTCATGGCGTGGAGCCGCTGGATCCGCTCACCATCGCCGGTGCTGCGGTCATCCTCCTCGGTGCGGCGATGCTCGCGGCCGGAGCTTCCGTTCGCCGTGCCGTTCGCGTCGATCCAATGCTCGCGCTGCGGCTCGGCTGAGCCGACGACGCGGAGCTGCAGGGAGACGCCTCAGCGAATGCTGGCGCGTCGCTCCATGATCCGACCAACCCACCGCCGCTCCATCGCGTTCCTGCGCGGCAGTTCCCCGAGTGCCGCGTCCAGCGAGGCCGCTGCCCCGGCGGAGTCCCCCGTGGCCAGGAGCAGATCGGCGCGCGCGACGAGCGCACGCCACGGATCGTCGAATCGCTCCGCGGCGAGCCGCAGCAGCTCGAGCGCGGCGGCCGTGTCGCCTCCCGCCGTCAGCTCCTGCGCCATGGCGACGTGGTCTCCTTCGGTCCCGGCATGGGCGGCGGCACCGCTGCGCGCGAGCTCGACATCCCGCATCCGCAGGCCGACGACACCGCCCTCTCGCGCCGCCTCGGCCAGCAGCTCCGGCACAATCTCGCGCGCCAACGCCGCCGAGCTGGAATCGGGCGTCCCCCGCACCCCGACCTCGAGCAGGCCGAGCGCGACCGCGAGCGGACGATCCCTGCCGGCCGCGATCTCCCGCGGGTCGGCGGAGACGTACACGTCGGGCACGAGTCCGACCCCCTCCCACGACCGGCCTGTGTGGTCGGTGTGCAGCGTGTACGGGATCGCGAACTGCCATCCACCCGAGAGCGTGTCGGTGAAGATGTCGGCGAACACGCCGGCGGTCCGCGTCCCGACGACCGTCACCTGCGGCAGCGTTCGCAGGGCGAGCACGAAGTTCTCGGCCGCGCTCATCGAATGTGCGTTGGTCAGCACGATCACCGAGCGCAGGAAGCGCGGTCCCGCGCGCGGCGCCACGTGCCAGTATCGCGGCGCCGAATGGTCATCGTGGCCGGGGCCGTTGCGCATGCGCGTGATCAGGTAGAGACGCCGGCGGTCCGCGAACCGGTTCGCCATGAGCTGTACCGTGTGATCCGAGCCGCCGCCGTTGTTGCGCAGATCGATGATCAGCGATCGCGCGTCGGTCAGCGCGACGAGTGCGCTGTCGAACGCCGCCGCGCTCCGGATCGGCGCGCCGAAGGAGGCGAGGTGCAGGTATGCGGTCGAATCGGTCAGCCAGCCGAACGTGAGCGCGCCATTCTGAAGCCGGCGCTCTCCGCGCAGACGCCGGCGCACCGCCGCGAGGGAGAACGTCGCCGTGTCCCCGGGCGCGACATCGCCCGAGCGCCGGATCCGCTCGCCGTCGAACAGGAAGACGTGGTGATCGTTCAGGTGACCGAGCAGCTCCGACAGGACCTCGAATAGCTCCGCGCAGCTTTCGACGGAATCGACGCGGGGCGCGTACACGCGGCGCAGCGCGCTCCAGTCGATGTGCTTCGCGGTGAAGATGCCGTAGCTCGCGTCGAAGGCGGACCACAGGTACTCGAAGTCCTGTCGCGGATCGCACCCGGCGAGGCTCCGCTCGTCGGCCTGCGCCGACGCGCGTGTCGCAGCGAAGGGACCGATGAGCGACGGACCGAGGAGCATCAGTAAGAGGAGGGCTGCGCGCCGGTGCCGGCCCGAGCCCGGGGCGGTCTGCGGTGGCCCGGTTGGTGAACGACTGGCCA
>CAYLPM010000007.1:0-2807 GCA_964385525.1 uncultured Gemmatimonadaceae bacterium | reverse complement strand
AGCAGGGGAACGGCCACGACGAGGCCGAGGAAACCGAACAGGATCGCCATCAGCGCCTGGAACACGATCGACATCGCCGGCGGGATGTCCACCCCCTCGTGCATCAGCATCGGCATCAGCAGGTTGCTCTCGAGGAACTGGATCAGGAGGTATGCGATCGCAACGTACAGCGCCGTCTGCGGCGAGTCGAGAAACCCCATCGCCACGGCGGGTACCGCGGCGATCACCGGTCCGATCGTCGGAATGAACTCGAGCAGTCCGGCCAGCAGTCCGAGCGCGAACGCCGACTCCACACCCAGGATCAGGAGCGCGACCGTCGTGACGACTCCGATCACCACCATCCCGATCAGCTGTGTGAGCAGCCACCGGCGCAGCATCGAGGCGGTCGCGCTCGACACTTCGCCGATGCGCCGCCGGATCTGATGCGGAAACAGGTGCAGCAGCCCCCGATGATAGAGGTCGGGATCGGCGGCGATGAAGATCGCGAGGAAGATGATCAGCGCGAGGCCGCTGATCACCGCGATCGTGGAGGACAGGACCCGGAAGAAGTAGTTGGACACGCCGCCCAGCTGGTCGGTGAGCCGCTCCCGGAGGGAGATCCCGGGTTCCTCCCCCGGGTCCACCGTCTCGTCATCCGCGATCGCGTCCGGCGCAGCACTGTCAGCCGAGGCGCCTCTCTCGTCGCGCTCGGCGCTCTCGCGCTCGGTGATCCCGCGCGCCGCGCTGTCGCCGGCGACCGAGTCCGCGGCTCCTGCCCCCCGAGGTGCGTCCGCGGTGTCGCGATCCCGTGCGGCATCCGGAATGAGACCACGGACGAGGAACCCGAGCGCGCCCCCGCGCTGGCGCTCGACCCACCCCTCGAATTGCTCGATCGCCTCGGGGAGACGGCGGCGCAGCTCGCCGCCCTGTTCGTGGAGGGTCGGGGCCATGAGTGCGCCGAAGCCGCCGAGCAGCGCGAAGAAGCCCAGCGCCGTGAGAGCCGCGCCAACCCCCCGCGGAATCCGCCACCGCTCCAGAGCATCCACGGCCGCGCTGATCGCGAGGCCGAACAGGATGCCCAGGAAGACGATGAAGACCAGCGAGTTCGCGAACCAGACGAGCCGCAGGAGCAGGTAGAACACAATGATCAACGCGGCCGCGCGCAGGATGTCGCTGGTGCCCCAGCCGACCGCACGGCTGCGGCGGTCGCGCCGCGGCCGGGCAGGATCACGGCCAGCGGGCTGCGGGGAGTCGGGCGTCGGCCCGTCGGTCATCGTAGAGGGGGTGCGGGATGTCATCCATGGCCACGACGACTCGCTACATTATCTGCGAGTTTCGCATGCCACGAGGATCGGAGTGACCGGACGTACCCTCAAAAGCCATACCCCGGAGTACCTCGACTCCGTCGAGCACGTCGAGCGCTTTCTCGGCTCGATCGGCACGGCGCGGATCCTCGCGCTCGATACGGAAGGCGCCAGCTTCCACCGATTCGTCGACCGGATCTACCTCCTCCAGCTCTCGACCCGCGAGCACACCGCCGTCGTCGATCCGCTGCCGATCGGGGCGCCAGCCCGGCTCGGCGCGCTGCTCGAGGATCCCGCCGTGGAGGTCGTCTTCCACGACGCGGATTACGACCTGCGCCTGCTACACCAGGACTACGGCTGGCATGCACGCAACATCTTCGACACGCGCATCGCCGCGCAGCTCCTCGGCCTCAAGCAGTTCGGTCTCGCGGCGCTGCTCGAGCGCTACTTCGATGTGAAGCTTGAAAAGAAGCACCAGCGCGCGGATTGGTCGATGCGCCCGCTCACGCGAGACATGCTCGAATACGCGGCGCAGGACACGATGCATCTGCTGCCGCTGCGCGACCGGCTGCGCGACGCGCTCGAGCGCGCGCGCCGATTGTCATGGGCCGAGGAGGAGTTCGCGCGGCTCGAGGGGACGCGGTGGGAGCCCGAGGACGACCAGGTCGCGTGGATGCGACTGAAGGGGACGCGTGATCTGAGCCGGCGCGAGCTGGCGCTGCTGCGCGAGCTCGTGCGCTGGCGTGACGACGTCGCGCGGGCAATGGACCGGGCGACCTTTCGGGTCATGGGCAACGATGCGCTCCTCGAGATCGCGCGCCGCGCGCCGCGATCGAGGCAGGCGTTGTCCGAGATCAAGGGAGTGCCGCGCGGTCTCCTCGAAAGTCGCGGCGGCGACGTGCTCGCGGCGGTGGAGCGCGGGCTCGGAGTGCCCGATGAGGAACTGCCGCGCTTCCCCAGATCGCCGCGTTGGGACCGCGATCCGGACTTCGATGCGCGCGTCTCGGCCCTGAAGACCGTCCGTGATGCAGCGGCTCAGCGGCTCGAGCTCGACCCAGGTGTGCTCTGTTCTCGCGACCGCCTGGAAGCGATCGCCCGCCGGAAGCCCCAGACGCTCGACGAGCTCATGGAGGTGCCCGAGCTTCGCCGGTGGCAGGTGGAGGAAATGGGGAAGGAGTTTCTTCGGGTTCTCGGGAAGATCTAGAACCCGAGATACGCCCGCACGCGCGGCTCGATCCTCTCGGGGCTCCACATGGGGCTCCAGACGAGGTTCACGGCCACATCCTCCACGCCTGGGATCCCTCGTGCGGCCTCCTCGGCGCTCGTCATGATCTCCGGGCCCGAGGGGCAGCCGGGCGAGGTGAGGCTCATGTCGATCGCGACCGCCGGCCCTTCGACGCGAATGTCGTAGACGAGCCCGAGATCGACGATGTTCAGGTTCAGCTCGGGGTCCTTGACGCGGCGAAGCGCCATCTTCACCTGGTCGGTGGTGACGGCCTGGGCGTCCGGCGTCGGAGTCTGGTC
>CAYLPM010000006.1:0-4261 GCA_964385525.1 uncultured Gemmatimonadaceae bacterium | reverse complement strand
GTTCCAGCCGAACTCGTTCTCCCGGTCGCCGCCGGCATCCGCGCTGTACAATCCGACTCCCCCGATCGCGTAGGGGCCGACGCCCACCATCGCGCCCGTCGGAATCCGAAGAACCGCGTTGAGGGTCGCCGAAATGAGGCTCAGGTCATCCGCACCGGTGGCCACGGCGCCCATGCTGTGATAGACGCCATCGATCCGCATGCCGACGGGCATTAGCGCAGGCGCGAACCCGAGCGTCGCGCCGACGTTGAAGCCGGTGTCGAATAAGTCCCCCAAATCGCCCGTCGGCAGCGTGGCGCCGGCCATTATGCCGAAATCGAACGGCATCTGCGCCTGGGCCGTCGCGACCGGAAGCGAAAGTGCCAAACCGGCAACCGCGAGCAGGAACGTGCGCTTCATGATTGATCTCCTTAGTTGTGGATGTTTCTCACCGCGCTACAAGATGCGCGTTTGCGGCGCATGCTCAAGTACCTGCCGTGTCACGGAGGTTCCCGCGATTACCGGCCTGCGAAGTGTGACGAACGACACGCTTCCGGCAAACACGGGCGACCGCGCGCGAAGGCGTGCGTGTAACGGTTCAGCTCGCCTCGCAATCCATTCCATTCGTCGCACTGTCCAACTCTGGCAGGGAAGACCGCGTCACCTCATCGTGACGCACCACGATCACGATGCGTCGCAGTACCAGACGAGCTTCCACCATCCCGACCCGACCGTGCCCTTCGCCGAGCTGCTCGACGCAACCCTGAGTGCGACCTACGAGGTCGAGCGCGAGCTGAGCGGCGGCGGGATGTCGCGCGTGCTGCTGGCGCGCGACCGGCACCTCGGGCGTCTGGTGGTGATCAAACTGCTTCCGCGCGAGCTCTCGGCGGCCGTCTCGGCGGAGCGGTTCCGGCGCGAGATCCTGCTCGCCGCGGGCCTTCAGCACCCGCACATCGTCCCCGTGCTCACCGCCGGCGAGTCGAATGGCCTGCCGTACCTCGTGATGCCGTACGTCGAGGGCGAATCCCTGCGTACCCGCCTCGGACGCGGCCGGCCCCGCGTGGCCGAGACGGTGGGCATCCTCCGCGATGTGGCACGCGCGCTGGCGTACGCACACGCCCGCGGGATCGTACATCGCGACATCAAGCCGGACAACGTGCTGCTCTCGGCGGGCTCGGCGGCGGTGGCGGACTTCGGCGTCGCCAAGGCCATCTCCTCGGCGTGGGAAGGTGACACGCCGCTGCGCGGCACGCTCACGATCGCGGGCACCGCGCTCGGGACACCGGGCTACATGGCGCCCGAGCAGATCGCTGCCGATCCGACCGCCGACCATCGCGCCGACATCTACGGGTTCGGCGTCATGGCCTACGAGATGCTCGCCGGCGAGCCGCCCTTCCAGGGTCGGAGCACGCGCGCCCTGTTCACGGCGCACCTCACGGAGCCACCCGTTCCGCTGGCGCAGCATCGGCCGGACATCCCGGCGGGCCTGGTCGCGCTGGTCATGCAGTGCCTCGCCAAGGATCCCGCGGATCGCCCGTACAACGCCGACGAACTGGTGGCGGCGCTTTCCGATCCGCAGGTGATCAGCGGCGCGTTCGCGAGCTCACCGTCGCTCGACGCGGCGTTGCCAATGCGCGCACCCGGCGCGCATGCCACGGCGCGCCGCATGGTGCTCGCGGCGCTGGTGCTGGCGGTGATCGCGGCGGTGGGCACCTGGGCGACGATGCGTTCCCGTGGCGCGGCGGCGCCCGCCGTGCCTACGCTCGCCGTGCTGCCGATGGTGTATCTGGGCGAGGACGACACGAACGCACGTCTCGCGCTGGGAGTGACGAGCGATCTCACGAGCGCCCTGGGCGGCGTGAGCGGCCTCCGGGTGGCCTCGGCCAATTCCGCCGAGGCGCTCCAGCAACGCCTCGCGCGTGGGGAGCGGGTGGCCGATGAAGTCGGGATGTACCTCGAGGGCGTGATCCAGCAGGAGGGCGAGCAGCTCCGCATCGATGCACGGCTCGTGAGCGCTGCCGACGGGTTCATGGTCTGGGCGGGGAGCTACGAGGGCAGCCAGAGCGAGCTCGTTGCCCTCCAGCAGCGGATGCGCGAATCGGTGGTGGCGTCGGTCGGGGAGCGCGTACAGGCGAATCCTCGAAGCGATCCCTGAGGCGCTGGTTGCGTGCCGTGCCGACACGGCCCAACTTTGACGTTCTTCCTCGACCACACGATGCCATGCATGTCTTCCTCGACGGCGAATACCTCGAGCGCACCGCTGCGTCGATAACGATCGACGATCGCGGGTTTCTCTTCGGCGACGCCGTCTACGAGGCGCTGCGTGCCCGCCGCGGCCGGATGTTCGAGCCGGAGGCGCACATGGAGCGGCTCCGTTTCGGCATGCGCGAGCTTCGGATCGGCGAGCCCGGGATGACCGATGACATCCTCGCCGCCGCCGCGACGCTGATCGAGCGGAACGGGCTCGGCGATGCGCCCGATGTGCTCGTCTACGTGCACGTGAGCCGCGGGTCCGCGCCGCGCCGGCACGCCTTTCCACCCGCCGGCACACCCCCGACGGTCTACGTCACGGTGAACGCGTTCACGCCGAAGGCAGAGTTGAGCGCCAGGGGCGCGGCGGCGATCACGCATCCGGATCAGCGGTGGGAGCGATGCGATCTCAAGACGACGAATCTGCTCCCGAACGTGATCGCCAATCAGGCGGCCGCCGAGTCCGGCGCTTACGAGGCGATCCTGGTGCGCGGCGGCCTCGTCACGGAGGGCACGCACTGCAACGTCTTCGGCGTGGCGAATGGCGTGATACGCACGCACCCGCTGACCCACCGGATTCTCCCCGGTGTCACGCGCGACGTGGTGATCGGGCTCGCGCGCGAGCTCGGATACGTCGTGCGCGAGGATGCAATGCGCGAGGATGAACTGCGCGCCGCCGACGAGATCTTCCTCACAGGCACGACGACGGACGTGATGCCGATCGTGCGAGTGGATGGTGCCGCGATCGGCCACGGCCGTCCCGGCACCGTATCGGTGGCGCTGCGAGATGCGCTGGAGGAACGAATGCGGTCCGCTCGCGAGGCGAGGACTGTTCGCTGACGATCCTTACCGAGTGGCGGGCTGCGGTACCGCCTGCGCGAACATGACCACGTGTCCGCCCGGCTCGCGCACGCCGATTTCATCCATCCCGTAGAACGTCGTGCGCCGCGGTACGACGACCGGCATGCCGTCCACCGCTCGCGCCACGGCGGCGACGTCCGCCACTTCGATGAACAGCGCCGTCGCCTCGCCCGCCCGCAGATCGGCCAACGCGGGGACGTCGTTGCGCACGCTCTCCCGGCTCTGGTACATCACTTCCACGCCATCCTTCACGAGAATGACGAAGCCGAGGCGGTCGCCTTCCGGCACTTCGACCGTCTTCTCGAATCCGAGACGTTCGGTCCAGAATGCGAGGCTCGGCTCGATCGATTCGACGACGAGAACTGGCGTGATCTTGCGAACGGTGCTCGACATGGATCCTCCGGGGATCAGCGATTGTCGGACGTGTGAGACAGGGTGGCGGACCGGCGATGGCGGTGTGGGAAGATACGCGCGCCGGCGGCGCCACGCACTCCGCGTTTGGCGAGGCGAAATCACCGGTGCCGCGAGGCGCTTTTCCTGCCGCGACCGCCGCCGACCATCTGGCCGATCGTCGTGGTTTCCATCGGCGCGCGGCTCGACCGGTGGATCTCGACCCAGCGATCGTGCGCCGTGCACGGTCTCGACAGGTCGCACGGCGCGCCGCCGAGCAGACACATGCCGCTCGCCCGCGACGTGTCGAACGCATCGACGATCCGGGCGATGGTGAGATCGCCGGCCGGGACGGCGAGCGAGAACCCACCGCGCGGGCCGCGCAGGCTGCTGAGAATCCGCGCTTTCGCGAGCGCGTTGAGCGTTTTCGACAGATAGTTGCGCGGCGCGTCGAGAGCGTCGGCGATCTCGTCCGCGCTCACCGGAGTCGTGTCACCGCGGCGCGCCATGTACAGCACCGCGCGAATCGCGTATTCGGCTGTTTTCGACAGCATCGGCCCTCCAGTGCGGCCCCTGCGCGAAGCATTCGTGCCTGACGCAGCCCGTGAGGGAAAATCTCCTATCCTCATGCGAAATTCGGTCGGCGGAGTGCCGGGACTCGTGTCGGGGATCTCCCGACGGGCTGCCCCTGTGATCGCCGTCCAATGGGTCGGATGCGCACCATTCCGCCACCGGTGCGGCGATTTGGTGCACGCGAAGGCTTGGCGGCGTGACGCGCAGA
>CAYLPM010000005.1:0-3537 GCA_964385525.1 uncultured Gemmatimonadaceae bacterium | reverse complement strand
ATGCTGATGGACATCCTCCAGGAGATCGAGGCGTCCAACGGGCCGGCGCACGTGAACCGCCGGGTGGCCGCCTATTCGCTGTTCGGGATGATGAACTGGATCTACAACTGGTACAATCCGCTCGGCGATCTGGACGTCGGGCTCCTCGCCCAGAACATGGCGCGCCTGTTCCTCGGCGGCTACGTCGGGCTGCCCGTGGCGGAGTCGGCGCTGCCGCACTCGACCGCCGGCTGATCTGTCTCACACCTCAGCGAGGTTCGCGATGGCCACCGCAACGATGACCGAGAAGGAGACCGCGACGCTGGTCCATTACCGCAAGGACGGCGCGCTGGCGATCCTCGAGCTCAACGATCCCCCGGCGAACACCTACACGCACGAGATGATGCGTCAGCTCGACGACGGGATTCTCCGGGCACGCTTCGACAACGATGTCCAGGTCATCATCCTGCGCGGCGCCGGGCACAAGTTCTTCAGCGCGGGCGCGAACATCAAGATGCTGAACGAGGTCGATCCGACCTTCAAGTACTACTTCTGCCTGCACGCCAACGAGACGCTGAGCCGGCTCGAGCAGACGCCGAAGCTGGTGATCGCGGCGATCAACGGGCACTGCGTCGGCGGTGGTCTCGAGATCGCGATGGCGGCGGACATCCGCATCGCGCAGCAGGACGCCGGCAAGATCGGGCTCCCCGAAGTGAATCTCGGCGTGCTCCCGGGCACCGGCGGCACGCAGCGGCTGTCCCGTATCATCGGCAAGGCGAAGTCGATCGAGCTCATGGTAACCGGCCGCACGTTCTCGTTCGAGGAGGCGGAGCAGATGGGCCTCGTCAACATGGTGCTGCCGAAGGACGAGTGGTGGGAGAGCGTGCTGCTGTACGCGCGCCAGTTCTGCACGCCGAACAAGGCGTCGATGGCGGTGGGGCACATCAAGCGCGCGGTGCAGTCGGGGCTCGAGGTACCGTTCGAGTACGGGCTGGCGATGGAGCGCGAGCTTCAGAGCCTGCTGTTCAAGAGCTCGGACGCGAAGGAGGGGTTGGCGGCGTACGTCGAGAAGCGGCAGCCGGACTTCAAGGCAAGGTGACGCACCGGCGGCGGGACATCGGGCGCTCCGGCTTCATGGGCGAGGTCGGGGCGCGGCCCACGAGGAGGTCCGCATGACGACGGCGACCGCGGTGACGGAGCGATTTCCCACGCAGCTGATCATCGGCGGCGAGCGGGTGGATGCCGCCGCCGGCGGCGTACTGCGCGTGATCAATCCGGCGACGGAGGAGGAGCTGCCGCCCGTCGCGGCCGCGCGCGCCGAGGATGTGGACCGCGCGGTGCGGAGCGCGCGCGAGACGTTCGAGTCGGCGGCGTGGCGTGGCACGAGCGCGCGGCAGCGCGGCGCAATGCTGTGGCGCCTCGGCGATCTGATCGAGGAGCAGAAGGACGAGCTGGCACGCCTCGAGACGCTGAACAACGGCAAGCCGCTCTTCGAGTCGCACATCGACATCCGGCTCACCGTCGCCACGTTCCGCTACTACGCGGGGTGGGCGGACAAGGTGCACGGCGAGACGATCCCGATCGACGGCAACGCGCTCAACTTCACGCTGCGCGAGCCGCTCGGCGTGATCGGCGCGATCGTGCCGTGGAACTTCCCGATGTCGCTCGCGGCGTGGAAGATCGCGCCGGCCCTCGCGTGCGGGAACACGATCGTCCTCAAGCCCGCCGAGCAGACGCCGTACACCGCGCTGCGCTTGGCGGAGCTGGCGCTGGACGCCGGGCTGCCGGCGGGGGTGTTCAACTGCATTCCCGGGATGGGTGAGGAGGCCGGCGCCGCTCTCGTGCGGCACCCGGGCGTCGACAAGATCGCGTTCACCGGCTCGACGGAGGTCGGTCGGTCGGTGATGCGGGAATCGGCCGCGACGCTCAAGAAGGTCTCACTCGAGCTGGGCGGAAAGTCGCCGAACATCGTGTTCGCGGACGCGGATCTCGATGCGGCCGCGCGCGGCGCGCTGACGGGGATCTTCTACGGAAAGGGCGAGGTGTGCGCCGCCGGCTCGCGGCTCCTCGTGGAGCGGTCGGTGCACGACGAGCTGATGGAGAAGGTGCTCGGGCGGGCGGCGAAGATGGTACCGGGCGACCCGATGCATCCCAAGACCCGGCTCGGCGCGCTCGTGTCTCGCGCGCAGATGGATCGCGTGCTCGGCTACGTGGCGCGCGGGAAGGAAGAAGGCGCGGCGTTGAAGACCGGTGGCGAGCGGGCGCCGGTGAACGGCAAGGGGTGGTTCGTGGGCGCGACCATCTTCGATGACGTGGCGCCCGAGATGACGATTGCCCAGGAGGAAATCTTCGGCCCGGTGCTGTCGGTGATTCCGTTCGAGGGCGGCGAGGATGGCGCGGTGCACATCGCGAACTCGACAATTTACGGACTGGCCGCCGGCATCTGGACACGCGACATCAAGAAGGCGCTGCGCACCGCGAAGGCGGTCCAGGCCGGAACGGTCTGGATCAACACGTTCAACATGTACGATGCGGCGTCGCCGTTCGGCGGCTTCAAGCAGTCGGGGTTCGGGCGGGATCTCGGGATGCACGCCCTGGAGGGATACACGCAGGTCAAGTCGGTGTGGGTCGATCTGTCGTGACCGACGCGTACATCGTCGACGCGGTGCGGACGCCGGTGGGACGGCACGGCGGTGCGCTCGCGCGCGTGCGGCCGGATGATCTGGCGGCGTGCGTGCTCGGCGCGGTCGTGCGACGGTCGGGCGTGGATGCGGCGCAGGTCGACGACGTGATCCTGGGATGCGCGAATCAGGCGGGGGAGGACAACCGCAACGTGGCGCGCATGGCGGCGCTGCTCGCGGGCTTCCCCGTCGAGGTGCCGGGGCAGACGGTCAACCGCCTCTGCGGCTCGGGACTCCAGGCGATCGCGAGTGCCGCGCAGGCCATCCGCGCCGGCGAGGGCGACCGCTTCGTGGCCGGTGGCGTCGAGAGCATGTCGAGGGCGCCGTGGGTGATCGGCAAACCGGAGGAGGCGTTTCCCCGCACCGCTCCGGAGACGGCGGACTCCACGCTCGGCTGGCGCTTCGTGAACCCGCGCATGCGACCGGAGTGGACGATCCCGCTCGGCGAGACCGCCGAGGAGGTCGCGGCGCAGTGGCGGATCTCGCGTGAGGACCAGGATGCGTTCGCGCTGGAGAGTCAGCGGCGTGCGGCGGACGCGATCGCGTCGGGCCGATTCACCGACGAGATCGAGCCGCTGACGGTGCCGGAGCGCGGCGGGGCGCGCGTGGTGTCCGCAGACGAGCATCCTCGCCCGGAGACGACGGCCGAACGACTTGCCGGGATGCGGCCGGCGTTTCGGCGCGAGGGCGGGACGGTGACCGCCGGCTCCTCCAGCGGCATCAACGACGGCGCGAGCGCGACGCTGGTGGTGAGCGAGGGGGCGCTCGCGGAACTGGGGGCAGCGCCGATGGCGCGGGTGGTGACGAGTGCGGTGGCGGGGGTGAGCCCGGAGGTCATGGGAATCGGGCCGGTGCCCGCGGTGCGGAAGGCGCTCGC
>CAYLPM010000004.1:0-4015 GCA_964385525.1 uncultured Gemmatimonadaceae bacterium | reverse complement strand
GCGCCCACGAGCCGCTCGAGCGTGGGGCGCATGCGCGCGGCGAGCGCGACGTCGTTCACCGTCACCGGATAGCCGCGGTCGTAGGTGATCGTGTAGCTGCCGCCACCCGCCCGCGTGACCCCGTCGAGGATCTCGTTGATCCGCCGTTCAACGGTGTCCTGCGCGCCGGGATCGAACGTGCGCACGGTGCCCTCGAGGCGCACCTCTGCCGGAATGATGTTGTGCCGTTCGCCACCTCGGATGATGCCGACCGTCACGACGCTCGGCGTGAACGGCGAGAGATTGCGCGAGCGGATCGTCTGCAGCGCCAGCACGGCCTGCGACGCCATCACGACCGGGTCCACCGAGAGATTCGGCGCGGCGCCGTGCGCCTGCTTGCCCTTGATCGTCGCGACGAAGTGATCGGCGGCGGCCATCGCCGGACCGGCGGTGTACCCCACCGTGCCGACCTGGAGATCGCTGAATGTGTGCAGCCCGAACACGGCCACCGGCCGCGGATTCGCGAAGGCGTTCTCCTTCAGCATCAGCGGCGCCCCGCCCTCCTCACCTGGCGGCGGACCTTCCTCGGCGGGCTGGAAGATGAACAGCACCGTCCCCGGGATGTCGGCGCGCATCGCGGCGAGTACCGACGCCACCCCGAGCTGCACGGACGTGTGAATGTCGTGCCCGCACGCGTGCATCACGCCCACGTCCTGGCCGCCGTATGTCGTGCGGACGGTGCTCTTGAACGGGAACGGCGTGTCCTCGGTGACCGGGAGCGCATCCATGTCGGCGCGCACCGCGACGACGGGACCGAGGCGGCCGCCCTTCAGCACGCCGACGACCCCGGTGTGCGCGATCCCCGTGCGCACCTCATCGAAGTTCAGGGAGCGCAGATGCGCGGCCACGAGCTCCGCCGTCTTGAACTCCCGGTTGCTGAGCTCGGGGTTCTGGTGGATCTGGTGGCGCATCTCGATGGCTCGCGGGGCGTGCCGCTCGACGAGCTGCGCGACGCGGGTGTCGCGTGCCTGGGTGGCCGCCGCCGGGCGCTGGGCCTGCACGGCGGAGACGACGAATACGGACGTCGCGACGAACGCCGCCGCGGGCGCGAATCGACGAAAAGACGTGCAGGGAGACATGCGAGGCTCCGGTGAGCGGGCGAGAGGTGGACGGGAGCGACGGCCCGCCGTCCGGATCAGGGAGGCACCTCGATGCTAACTCGCGGATCGGGTCGGCGGAAGGCGAAGCCGGCCGACTAGATTTCCGCCCCGTGACGAACCCTCGCCTCGGCGCGGTCGCGCCCGGCCTCCGTTACATGGCGTACGGCGCCTTCTGGTTCAGCCTCATGAGCCTGCTCGTGAAGGTCTCCGGGCAGCGCTTGTCGAGCATGGAGATCGTCCTCGTCCGCGCGCTGATCACGCTCGTGCTCAGCTATGCGCTCGTTCGCCGCGCCCGTCTGTCGCTGCGCGGCCGCCACCCCGGAATGCTGGTGCTGCGCGGCGTGCTCGGCGCCGTGGCGCTGATGTGCTTCTACTACTCGCTCGTGCACCTCCCGCTCGCCGAAGCGACGGTCATCCAGTACACGAATCCGATTTTCACCGCGGTGCTCGCCGGTCTGTTCCTCGGAGAGCGGCTTGGATGGAAGCACGGCGCCTGCGTCGCCGCGAGCCTCGCCGGCGTGCTGCTGATCGCGCGACCGGTGGCGTTGCTCGGCGGCGAGGCGGCGGCGCTCGATCCGACCCACGTCGTGATCGCGCTCGGCGGAGCGATCCTCAGCGCCGGCGCGTACGTCACCGTGCGCAAGATGGGCACGACGGAGCACCCGCTCGTGATCGTGTTCTACTTCCCTCTCGTGACGGTGCCGCTCACGTTGCCGTTCGTCGCGGCGGAGTGGCTGTGGCCGACGCCCTGGGAATGGGTGGCGCTGCTGGGCGTTGGTGTCACCACGCAGGTCGCGCAGGTCTACATGACGCGCGGCCTGCAGCTCGAACCCGCGGGCCGCGCGACCGCGGTGGGGTATCTCCAGATCGTGTTCGCCGCCGTGTGGGGCGCGGCGTTCTTCGCCGCGTGGCCGGATGCCTGGAGCGTGGTGGGGACGCTGGTGATTCTCGCGAGCACGTTGTTCCTCGCCAGCACGCGCCGGCGTTCGGCGCCGGGACTGCCGGGATCCGGACCGGGCGCACGCGCCGCCGGGGGAGGGCGGAGCGCGACCCGGGCGGACCCGGCCGACGCTGGCGCGGCCTGAGCCGCCGACGCCGCCACCTCAGGGCAGCCGCGGTCCCGCGCTCAGCACGCCGTGCAGCGCGAGCGGCGTGATCACGAAACGCTGCGTCGAGAGCTCGGTGAGGGAGGAGACCAGCTCTCGTGCGTGCGGGGCGCGCGGCATGCGGTTCGAGAAGCCCGTCTCTCCGACCGGCACGACGACGAGCGAGACGCGTCGCGCGTCCGGCACGACCAGATGCCGGGGCACCGTCAGGAAGCTGCTCTGCATCGGATACACGCGCCCGAGCAGGAACTCTCCGCCATCCTGCACGGCGAGATAGACGCGCACGGCATCGGGGCTCTGGTTGTCGAACTCGATCGTCGCTCGCGGCTCTGGGTCGATCGGCGGCCCGCCGAACGTGGCGCAGGCGGAGACGAGCGCGCCGAGCGCGACGGCGCTGAGCGCACGGGTGAAGAACGAAGAAGCCGGGACGGAGAAGCGACGACGCGGGCGCATGCGGTACCTCCTGATGCAAGGGGTCGTGATGGACCTCGTGCTGCATCAGACAAGACAGCGCGCGCGCGCGCGAAGATTCAGTTTTGTGACCACGCGAGAGCGGCCGGCGCGAAGCGCACCGGCCGCTGGACGAAATGCGGAACGTTCGCGCGCTACGGCGTCGCGGTGCCGGCGCGACGCGCATCGTGGACGATACGCCCGTCCACGATGGTGAGCAGCACTCGCACATCCTTGAGTTGTGGCGCGGGCGTGGTGAAGGGGTCGCGGTCGAGCACGACGAGGTCGGCGAGCTTGCCGGCCGCGAGCGTCCCCTTGCTCCGCTCCTCGCCTGCAGCCCAGGCGTTGTTCACCGTGTACGCGCGCAGTGCCGTCTCGACATCGACGCGCTCCTCCGGAAACCACCCCCCCGCCGGATTCCCGTCGATCGTCTGCCGGGTCACGGCCGCGTACATACCGTGCAGCGGATTCGCCGTGTACCACGCCGCGTTCGTGCCGGGCCAGTCGCTGCCGAACGAGAGTCGCACGCCCGCTTCGTGCAGCGTCCGGAACGCGTACGCCCAGCGCGAGCGCTCGCCGATGCGCTCCTCCATCCAGCGCATGTCATCGATCGCGTGATAGGGCTGCACCTCGGCGATGATCCCGAGTCGCGCCATCCGTTGCGCGACCTCCGGCCCGCGCATCACCTGCGTGTGGATCACGCGGAAGCGTCGATCCTTCTCACCGTTGGTCCGGATGACGGTCTCGTACATGTCGAGCAGCGTGTCGATGGCCTGATCGCCGATCGCGTGCACCTGCGGCCACAGCCCCGCGGAGTCCGCGCCGAGCAGCATGCGCAGCATGTTGCCCGGCGGATCCATCATCGGACGCCAGATCCCGCGCTCGCCGCTGTGCAGGTACGGCTCGTAGAATCTCGCGCTCGAGTTCCCCATGATCCCATCGACGAACCCCTTGAGTCCGCCGATCCGGATCCAGTCGCTACCCGCGCCATGGCGAAGGCCGACGGCGCGCAGGGATTCCCACTTGTCGAGCGTCGGCCGCGCGTAGATGCGCGTGGTGAGCTCGCCGCGCCGCAGCAGCTCCTGGTAGACTTCGAACTGGTCGGGCGGCGTGTTGTCGTGAATCGTCGTCACGCCGAGCTCGCGAAGCTGTGCGAGCGCGACGCGCGCTTCGGCGAGCTTCTGCTCGAGCGACTTGGGCGGGATCGTGCGCCGGATCCGGCCCGCCGCCGCACTCGTGACGCGACCAGTCGGACGGCCGTCCTCGCATTCGACCCCCTCCCACTGACACGTCGCCCCCGCGATCGCGAGGGCGCGGCCG
>CAYLPM010000003.1:0-4303 GCA_964385525.1 uncultured Gemmatimonadaceae bacterium | reverse complement strand
CGCCTGGTGGGCGTGCACCGCGGCTTCTACGACAGCGTGCCGATCGAGAGCGTGACGTCGGACAAGAAGATCGTCAACGTGGGGAAGTACTACAACACGGACCGGCTGCGACCGATCTATCAGTTCGATGGGGCGCCGTTGTTCATCATGACGAGCGATTGACGCGCTCGGAGGCGGGCGGGCACCGCGCTCCGACCGGTCGGGGAGCGGGCGTTCCGCGCCGGCCCTTCGCGGGATCGACGCTCACTCGTTTCGCAGCGCAATCACCGGATCCACCGCCGACGCCCGCCACGCCGGTACCCAGCAGGCGAGCAGCGCGCAGAGCAGGAGCAGCCCTGCCGCGCCCGCGTACGTCGGTGCATCGAGTGGCGTCACGTCGTACAGCATGCCGGTGAGGAACCGCGTGAGGAACAACGCCGCCGCGCCCCCCGCCGCGATCCCGGCCGCCGCGAGCAGGCCGCCGTCGCGGAGCACCATCCAGCGCACGTCGCCGCGCCGCGCGCCGACCGCCATGCGAACGCCGATTTCGTGCGTCCGCTCCGACGTCGCGCGGCTCATCACGCCGAAGATGCCGATCGCCGCGAGCAGGAGCGCGGTGACCGAGAACGCCGCGAGCAGCCCGACCTGGAATCGGCGCTCGCGCAGCGAGTCGGCGAGGAGCGCGTCCATGGTCGTCATGTCCGACAGCGGCATCGACCCGTTCATCGCCGTCAGCTCGTCGCGGACGCGGCGCTGGAGCAGCCCCGGGTCGCCGGTCGTGCGCGCGACGATGTGGATCGCGCCGGTCGGCGCCTGTGCGTGCGGCACGAACACGCTCGGGCGCGCGTCGGCGTGCAGGCCGTCGTGTCGCACGTCGCCCACGACGCCCACGATCTCGCGCGCCATGGACGGACTCATGAAGCCGAACACCACCCGCTTCCCGATCGGTTCCTCGTCGCCGAAGAAGCGTCGTGCGAACGCGCGGTTCACGACGGCGATGGGCGCGCCGCCGGCGACGTCCTCCGCCGTCGGACCGCGTCCGCGGAGCAGCGGGATTTCCAGCGCTTCGAAGTAGCCCGGCGACACCGCCGCCGCGTGCGCCGCCGGCAGCTCGTCGCCCGGCGCGGACGGCTGCCCCTCGATCTGAATCCGCGGGCGGTCGAAGCCGATCGGATACGCCAGCGGCAGCGATGACGTCGTGCCCACGCGCTCGACGCCCGGCAGCGTGGCCAGCCGATCGACCACGTCCCGCACGTACACCGCGCGCGCGGCCGGCGTCGGATAGTAGGACCACGCCTGAAGCGTCGTGACGAGCACCCGATCGGTGCCGAAGCCTCGCTCCACGTCGAGCAGCGCCGACAGGCTCCGCACGAGCAGCCCGGCGCCGACGAGCAGCACGAGCGCGAGGGCGACCTCGGTGACGACGAGAAGGCGGTTCGCGCGCCGCCGCGCGTGTCCGATCCCGGACCGCGCGCCCGCGACCAGCGCCTCGCTGAGATCGATGCGACCCACCGTCAGCAGCGGCACCACTCCGATGACGAGCGCCGCGACCAGCGCGAGCCCCGCCGCCGAGGCCACCGTGGACCCGTCGAACCGGAGCGTGCGGAGCTGCCAGAGATCGTCGGGCGCTGCCCCGCGGATCGCGCCGATCACCCACGCGGCGATGAGCAGCGCCAGCGCCGCGCCGACGGTCGCGAGCACGACGTCCTCGGCCAGGAGCTGGCGCACCAGCCGGCCGCGTCCCGCGCCGATCGCCGTGCGGATCGCCAGCTCGCGCCGCCGCCGCACCGATTCGGCCAGTTGGAGGTTCGCGACGTTCACGCAGGCGATGAGCAGCACGAACGCGACGGCGCCCAGCAGCACGAGCAGTTGGCCGCGCGCGTCTCCGGCGATCGCTTCGCGCAGGGCGGCCAGCCGGAAGCCCGTGTTGCGATTCGTCGTCTGGTACTCCTCGCCAAGCCGCGAGGCGATGAGGTCGGCCTCTGTGCGAGCCTGCTCGAGCGTCACGCCGGGCGCGAGCCGTCCCACCACCGTCCAATATCCGCCGGCTCGCGACGTCGCCTCGTCGCCGCGCAGGATCTTGGGCAGCCACACCTCGGCGCCGTACGGCGCGAGCGCGTCCTCCGGCATGACGCCGATCACGGTGCGCGGGATGGAGTCGAGCACGAGCCGGCGTCCGACGATCGTGCTGTCGGCGCCGAACCGGCTGCGCCAGAGCGACTCCGAGAACAGGACGACGTCATCGCGTCCCGGCTCGAACTCCTCGGGACGGAACGTGCGCCCCACGAGCGCGCGCAGCCCCTGAATCGGAAACGCGTCGGCGGTGACGAGCGCCGCCCCGAAGCGCACCGGGCCCTCCGGCCCGATCCAGTCCACGCTCCACGGCTCCGCTGCCGCGAGCAGGTCGAACGAACGCGAGCGCTCGCGCAGATCGAGATAGTTGGCGGGTGCGAACTCGCCGTCCTCCCGCGGCGCGGTACGGTCGTATTGGAAAACGGCGACGATGCGGTCGGCCTCCGCAAACGGATACGGCCGGAACAGGACGCGATACACCGCGGCCCAGAGCCCGGTCGTCGCGCCGATGCCGACGGCGAGCGTGAGGATCGCGACGATCGCGTACGTGCGCTGCCGCGCCAGCAAGCGCAGTCCGCCGCGCACGTCCTGCACGAAGTCCTCGAGCGCGCGAACGCCGCGCGCATCGCGCGCGTCGTCGCGGTGGCGCGAGCCGCCGAAGTCGCGCCGCGCGCGGTCGCGCGCCGATCGCTCGTCCATGCCGCGCTCGACGAGCTTGGCCGCTTCCATGTCGAGGTGGAAGCGCAGCTCCTCGTCGAGCTCCTCATCGAGACGCCGCGTCGTGAGCAGCCAGCGGAGTCTGCGCAACAGCCGCGCGGGAGTCAGCATGGGCGCCTCACGCGGTCCGGAGGACGCGACCGACGGCGAGCACGAACGATTCCCAGCTCGCCGTTTCCTGGGCGAGCTGCTTGAGTCCCGCGCCGGTGAGGGTGTAGAAGCGCGCGCGCCGATTGTTCTCGGAGGTGCCCCACTCGGCGGCGATCCAGCCGCGCTCCTCGAGCCGGCGCAGCGCCGGATAGAGGGAGCCCTGATTGATCTGGAGCACGTCTCGGGAGAGCTGGTGAATCTGCTGCGCGATCCCCCATCCGTGCATCGCCTCGTATCGCAGGACGCGGAGGATGAGAAGGTCGAGCGTGCCCTGGAGGCGGTCGGAGGCGGCGGCGGTCACGGTACTCTCCCCTAGACGGTCTTCAGGAGTATGGGAGCGGTCCTGTAGACTGTCAAGGGGAGGGGGGTGGGGTCCGGCCGAACCCCAGCGCGCCGTTCAGCCATCGGACCAGCGCGAGCATCGCCTCGAACTCGCGCGCCAGCAGCGCCGGGAGCTTCGGACCGACGACGTCGGCGTCCTCGAGCACGCGGCCGGTCGTGAACGACTGGTACTTCAGCCACTGCGCGGCGGGGTGGTCCACCGCGTATCCGCGCGGCACGCGCTTGAGCATGCCGTGCTCTTCGCCCAGGCCGTCGAAGCGTTTCGGCAGTCCGCGCACCACGCGATCGAACCCTGTGTGATCGTCGGCGATCGCGTCACGAATCCGGTTCAGCTGGGGTCGCGGCGGCATCCAGAGGCCCGCACCGACCATCGAACGGCGGCCGGGCTGGAGGTGGAAGTAGAAGCCCGCGCTGCCCTCCTGCGCCTCTCCGCCGACCTTCCTGCTCGCGCCGCGGTGGTGAAACCAGCAGGCGGCGTGGGTCTTGTACGGCGACTTGTCCTTCGAGAAGCGGATGTCGCGGTGAATGCGGAACATCGATCGCTTCGGGTCGCCGCCGATCTCGGGAGCGAAGCGGGCGAAGCGCGCGTCCATCTCGTCGATCAGCTCGCGCATCGGCTCGCGCACCTCGCGCTCGTAGTCGCCGCGATGCTCCTCGAA
The DNA here is from genome assembly GCA_964385525.1 of uncultured Gemmatimonadaceae bacterium. Classification (GTDB taxonomy): domain Bacteria; phylum Gemmatimonadota; class Gemmatimonadetes; order Gemmatimonadales; family Gemmatimonadaceae; genus DATKCV01. Next base: position 383 of record CAYLPM010000003.1, on the reverse strand, counting down.
CCACTGCTTGTCGTTGTTGCGCTCGATACCCCGGAGGAAACGCAGCGCACCGTTGGTGAATTCCATGGGATGTCAGTGTTCGGTCTGGTAGCGGGGCCATCGGTGATCGGATCGTGCCGTGCTCCCCGGTCATTGACGTCGCCGATGGTCAGGGCGTGCTTCCGCGCCCGGCTTCCCGGCGGTCGGTCGCAGATCCGTCGCGTGTCCGGAGACTGTCGCCGTTCCACGGTCGCAGATGGACCCGACCGCCGAAGCCATGCGCGAGGGCCGCGTTGATCGCGGCGCGTTCATCCGCGGTGTACTGCGACGCGTGACACCCGAACGCGGCGTTCGCCGCCTCGAGATCGGCCGGCGTGAACGGAATCTGCAGCGTCAGGTACCGC
>CAYLPM010000002.1:0-4556 GCA_964385525.1 uncultured Gemmatimonadaceae bacterium | reverse complement strand
AGCGCCGACCGCACGGGCAGCCAGCGGCGCATCTCGGACTCGAAGCGCAGCGTCACCTCGTCGGGCTGCACGCGGCGCACGCTCACGTTCACGCCACTCGGCATCGTCAGCTCCAGCGTGTCGAGCCGCACCCGCAGCGTGTCGGGCGAATTCGCGGGGACCGAGAAGTGGATCGACGGCGGGCTCGTCGTGAGCCGCAACAGGTCGCTGCGCGTGCCGACGACGTACGCCGAGACGTCGGGAAGCTGGCCCACGAGGTCGAGCGATGTGTCCACGACGGGCGCGAAGCGGACCGGCACCTGGCCCGACGTCGGCTCCTCCGCGCTGACGATCAGCCACAGGACGAGGGCGAAGAAGAGCGCCGTCGCCTTGAACGGCAGGCGTTCCGTGAATGCCGCCACCAGACGCTGCTTCATCGTCAGCGAACGGTGCGAGGCCCCGCTCTGGCGCCTTTCCTGACCCGACGAACGAGCCGACGTTCCGCCGGGGCGGGACGACGGACCCGAGTGTCGCGGCGACCGGCTGTCGGGCATCTCAGCGCCCTTCCTGGAGCAGCGACTCGAACAGCGAGCGGTTCCCCACCGTGTTCCAGTCCGCCATCCCGAGCACCGTCTTCCGGATGGTGCCCGAGCGGTCGATCACGAACGAGTAGGGAACCCCCGTCGTCTGATACGCCTCGGCGATCCTGCCCTCGGGATCGTAGAGCACGTCGAACGTGAGCGCGTACTCGCGCACGAAGTCGCGGATCTCCTGCTCGAACCCGGGACGGTCGATGCTGACGGCGATGACGTGCAGGTCGCGCCCCGCGAAGTGCCCGTGCAACCTCTCCATGCTCGGCATTTCGATGCGGCAGGGGACGCACCACGTCGCCCAGACGTTCAGCAGGATCACATCGCCGGCGTAGTCCGCGAGCGTGCGCGTCGCCGGTGGATCGGTGAGCGTGCGGGCGCTGAAATCCGGCGCCCGCGTGCCGATCGTCACCTGAGTGATGTCCGAGCCGACCGCGCGCGACATCGCGATCAGCCCCAGCGCCAGGGCGACCACGACGGCGGCGACGATCGCCCACTGCCGCGCGGTGCTCATGCCAACTCCCGGCAGCGGTCACGCAGCACGCGGATCTCGGCTCGCGGATCCGCCGCCGAGAAGATCGCGTTCCCCGCCACGAACGTGTCCGCGCCGGCGCGCCAGGCCGGGACGATCGTTTCGCGACCGATCCCGCCATCCACCTGAAGCACCGCACGACTGCCCGCGCCATCGAGCATCATCCGCGCACGTCGGATCTTGTCCACGGACGACGGGATGAACGACTGCCCGCCGAAGCCCGGATTTACCGACATGATGAGCAGGAGATCGATCGCGTCCAGGACCTCGCGCACCATCTCGAGCGGCGTCGACGGATTGAGTGATGCTCCGGCCTTGCATCCGAGCTCGCGGATCCGCGTGAGCTGGCGATGCAGGTGCGGCGACACCTCGGGGTGGATCGTCAGCACGTTCGCCCCCGCCTTCGCGAAGTCATCGAAGTAGCGCTCCGGCTCCACGACCATCAGATGCACGTCGATCGGCAGACTCGTCAGCCGCCGTACGGTCTCGATCACCTTCGCTCCGAACGTCAGGTTCGGGACGAAGCGACCGTCCATCACATCGACGTGAATCCAGTCCGCTCCCCCTGCCTCGCACATCGCCACCTCGTCGCCGAGCCTCGCGAAATCCGCGCTGAGGATCGACGGCGCGATCCGCACCGTCACGGCGTGCGCCCGGAGATCGTGAGCTGGACGCGTCCCCCCGAGGCGATCGTCTCGCCCCCCTGCGGCGACTGCACGAGCACGGTGTTCGCCGGCTCGGTGCTGTAGCGATCGATGTCCACCACGCCGATCCGCAGCCCGAGCTGCTCGAGCATCGTGCGCGCGGCCGGATACGGCCGTCCGATCAGGTCGGGGACCTGCACCGCTGCCGGACCCGAGCTGATGAACATATCGACCGACGATGGGACCAGCGCGCGGGTGCCGGCCGACGGATCGCTTCCGACCACCTGCCCGCGCGGTGTCTCGCTCGCGCGCTGATGGATCATGCCTACCGTGAAGCCCGCGCCCTGCAGTGCCTGGATCGCGTCGAGCCGCGTCATTCCCGAAACCGCCGGCACGTTCGCGAACTGCTGTCCGCCGCTCACCGCGAGCGTGACGCGCGTTCCGCGCACCTCCCGGCTTCCGGACGGCGGATTCTGCTCCAGCACCTGGTCGCGCGACGCCGATGCGTGCACGCGCGCCTCGCCGCGCACCGGGCGGAAGCCGGCATCGGTGAGCCGCTGCGCCGCGGCGTCGAACTCCATCCCCACCACGTTCGGCACGATCTCGTCGTTGGGGACGATCTCGGAGGGGAAGACGACGAAGGCGACGATCAGATAGGCGAGGAGAAAGCCGCCGGCTGCCGCGATCGCGTACGGCATCAGGCGGCGCGCGAGGGCGCGCCAGTTCACCCGGACATCCTCCGCAGTCTGGCCGCGAACGCGCCGTCCACTCCATGGCGCTGGGGAAGCACGCGGAGCCGGCCCGCGTCGAGCACCTCCGGCGGTACCGCGCCCTCCGGCGGCGGCTCAAGCCGCCACTCCGGACGCTCGGCAAGGAAGCTCTCCACCTGCGCGTCGTTCTCCTCGGGCTCGAGCGAGCACGTACTGTAGATGAGCAGTCCGCCGGACTTCACCGCGTCGGCCGCCGAGCGAATGATCGCGCGCTGGAGCGCGCCCATGACGGCGAGGTCGGATGGCTTGAGTCGCCACCGCGCATCCGGATGACGACGGAACGTGCCCGTTCCCGTGCACGGCACGTCTAGCAGGACGACGTCCATCGCATCCACGGCCGGAAACCGCGCGTCGACGACCACTGGATGGATGTTGCGCACCTCGAGCCGCCGCAGATTCGAGACGACGCGCTGCAGCCGGCCGTACGAGACGTCGCCCGCGATCACGCTCGACGCGCGCCGCGCGAGCTCCAGCGACTTGCCGCCCGGCGCCGCGCACAGGTCGGCGACGGTCGCGCCGTCGTCGATCGCCGCATACTCCGTGACGAGCGTCGAGCCGGGATCCTGGAGAAAGAACAGCCCCTTCCGGAAGGCACCCAGCTCGGTGAGCGACGAGACGCCGTTCACGAGCTGGAGACTGTCGCGGACGAGTGGGACCTCCTCCACGCGGACGCCGGCCGTCTCCAGCGAGGCCTCGAGCTGCTCGCGCACCACGCCGTACGGGCGCGCGACGAGCGGCCCTTCGCGATTGTTCGCGTCGAGGAGCCGTTCCGTCGCCTCGGCGCCCCAGCGGCCGACCCATCTCGCGACGAGCCAGCGTGGGTGCGAGTAATTGAGCGCGAGCGCATCGACCGGATCGGTCGGTACCGCGACCGAGATCTCGGTGCGCTCGCGGTCGAGCCGGCGCAGCACGGCGTTGGCGAGCTTGCTCGCGCCAAGCCCGTGGCGGCGCTTCGCCAGCTCGACCGTCTGCGCGATGGCGGCGTAGGCCGGCACGCTCCCCATGAAGAGGAGTTGATAGGCGCCGAGCCGGAGCAGGTCGATCAGGTCGGCATCGAGGCGCGCGAGCCCGCCGCGCACGCGCTCGGAGAGCACCGCGTCGATCCACGTCCGGCGGCGCAGCATCCCGTAGAGCAGCTCCTGCGTCCATCGCCGGTCGCGAGCGTCGAGTGGTCCGATCCGGCGCTCGAAGCTGGGATCCAGCAGCTCGCCGGAGCGCATGTCGGCGCAGACGTCCGCCGCGGCGATGCGCGCATCCGTCACACCGCCGCGAAGCGCGAAACTGGTGGCGCCCTGACGGTCCTCCATCAGTCCAGCATCCCCGTCGTGGGGGACGACGGCACGGCGACATCGCGCCGCGGCATCCGGCCGGCGAGGTACGCCAGGCGTCCCGACTCCACCGCCTGCCGCATCGCCATCGCCATCCGGACCGGGTCCTGTGCCGCCGCGATGCCCGTGTTCATGAGGATCCCATCCACGCCCTGCTCCATGACGACGCATGCGTCGGACGCCGTGCCGACGCCCGCATCCACGATGATAGGGACGCTCGAGCGGTGCTTGATGGTACGGATCGCGAACGGGTTCAGCATGCCGAGCCCCGAGCCAATCGGTGAGGCGAGCGGCATCACGGCCACCGCCCCAGCGTCCTCGAGCCGGAGGGCGGTGACGAGGTCCTCGTTGGTGTAGGCCAGGACCTTGAACCCCTCTGCCGCGAGGATCTTGGTCGCCCCAAGCAGGCCGGCCGTGTCGGGCAGGAGCGTCTCCTGGTCCCCGATCACCTCGAGCTTGACCCACTCGTTGAACCCGGCCGCCCGCGCCAGCCGCGCGTACCGGATGGCCTCCTCGGCGGAGTAGCAGCCGGCGGTGTTGGAGAGCAGGAAGTAGCGGGAGGGGTCCAGGTGGTGGAGGACGCCCTCGTCCTTCGACCTGTCCAGGTTCACGCGCCGGACCGCCACGGTGACGACCTCGGCCCCCGAGGCCTCGATCGCACGCACCATCTGTTCGTTGGAGGCGTATTTCCCCGTCCCGACCATCAGGCGCGA
>CAYLPM010000001.1:0-7595 GCA_964385525.1 uncultured Gemmatimonadaceae bacterium | reverse complement strand
GCCTCGAGCGTCGCGCCCGACGCACGCACGGCCGCGACGAGCCGATCGCCCTCATCGCCGGGATCGATCAGCACCGCGGCGGGACCGCCCGGCGCGGCCTCGTCGACGAGGAGATAGGTGTTCTCCTGAAACGGTCCGACCGTGAAGGCCTGAATCTTCATGCGCGGCGCTCGCCCGCCGGCTGCGTCGCCTCCGCGGACACGGGCGCCTCGGCCGTCTCTAGCACGGGCGATTCGCCGAGGCCCTGGTGGGCCAGCCATCGCTCGGCCTCGAGGGCCGCCATGCAGCCGGTACCCGCGGCGGTGATCGCCTGCCGGTAGTAGTCATCCATCACATCGCCGGCCGCGAACACGCCCGCGACGTTCGTCGCCGTGCGCCACGGTTGTGTGCGCACGTACCCGTGCGGCGTGAGGTCGATCTGCCCGTCGAGGAATCCCGTGTTCGGCGTGTGGCCGATCGCGACGAACAGTCCGCCCACCTCGAGATCGCTGCGCGCTCCCGTCGTCGTGTCCTCGAGGCGGACGCCACTGATCGCGTCGTATCCCAGGACCTCCGCCACGCGCGTGTTCCAGAGCACCCGGATCCGCGGGTGTTCGAGCACGCGATGCGCCATCACCTTGGACGCCCGGAACTGGTCGCGCCGATGCACGATCACGACCTCGCGCGCGAATTTGGTGAGGTAGAGGCTCTCCTCCATCGCGGTGTCGCCGCCGCCGACGACGGCCAGGATCTTGTCGCGGTAAGCGGGGAGCGCGCCGTCGCACACCGCGCACGCGGAGACGCCGCCGCCCGTCTGTGCTAGCCGCTCCTCGTTCGGCACGTCGAGCCACCGCGCGTTCGCGCCGGTGGCGACGATCACGGCGAGTGCCGACACCGCCGGTCCGTAGCTCGGATGCAGGCGGAAGGGATTCGCGCCCAGTTCGGCGCGGACGATGCGCTCGGAGACGACGCGCGTGCCGAATCGCAGCGCCTGCGCGCGCATCTTCTCCATGAGCTCCGGACCGGTGATCCCTTCCGGGAAGCCGGGATAATTCTCGACCTCGGTGGTGGACATGAGCTGTCCGCCGGGGACCATCGTGCCGATCGGCTCGCCCTCGTAGACGACCGGCCGCAGGTTGGCGCGCGCGGCGTAGAGCGCGGCCGTCCAGCCGGCCGGTCCCGAGCCGATGATCACGAGCGTCTCCGGGTTGTGCTGGGTCATCCACGAGCTCCTGTGATGTGTTCCGTGCCCGTCGCGCCGATCGCCAGCAAATCCAGCGCGCCGTGGCAATGCGAGACCGTACCCACGAGCACGCGGGTCGGCGCATCGGTTCCCGCCGCCTGCACGGCGGCGTCCGCGGCACGGACGTCACGCGCATCGATCATACCCACGCCGTAGGCGCGATGCGTACAGTGAAACAGCAGGGGGCCATGCATCGCGTGCCCGCGTCGCCGCTCCGCATCGGCGTAGGCGCGGACGGCAGGCGGCAGGCTCCACGTCCGCGTCCCCCGCGTCACGGGACAGCGCACCGGCTCGATGCAGTTGATCGGGCAGGTCCACTCGGCGAAGCTCACGTAGTGTGTCCCCTCCGAAGATCCGCGCTGCCATGGAACAGCCGGCGGTCGGTCCAGCGCGACGCGGTCGATGAGCCGCGCCGGCCAGCGGGCGCGTGCGCGAGAGAGCAGCCAGTCGAAGAGCAGGTGCGGCATGAGTGGCGACGGCACCAGCGCATCATCGTCCTGGCCGTCGGGCAGCCAGTCGGCGACGAAGGCATTCCAGTCCGCCTCCACGAGGTGCACGCCCTCCGGCCGGTCGGGCGCCGTGTCGGTCCCGAGCTCCGTGCCGACGCGGCACGCCGGATCGCGGTCGACGATGCTCACGCGTCTCCAGCTGATCGCGCCGGCGGCTCGTGCACGGCGGAGCTGGCGAAGGTAGTACGAGCCATAGCAGCCGCCGCCGATGACGACGACGGTGCCGTAGCGCTGCGACTCAGCCGCGGACACGCCGGCCTCCATCGACCACGATCGTTTCGCCCGTGACGTAGTCCGCGCGCAACAGGTAGAGCACCGCGCCGGCCACATCTTCCGGCTCGCCCAGACGCTCGAGCGGCGTGGTCTCGACGAGGTGGTCGGCTGCGCCCTCATCCCAGTCGTCGGGCAGCAACACGGTACCCGGCGCGACGGCGTTGACGCGAATCGCGGGCGCCAGCACCCGGGCGAGCCCGCGCGTCATGTGTACGACGCCCGCCTTGGAGATTCCGTGCGGAAGATATCCCGGCCAGCTCTCGAACGCGGCCAGGTCGGCGATGTTGATGATTGCCCCGCCGGTCCCCGTGCGCATGACGGGCGCCACGGCCTGGGCGAGAAGGAACGGCCCGCGCAGGTTGAGCGCGAAGATCCGGTCCCATCGCTCGGCATCGATCTCTCCGAAGGGCGTTCGCTCCATCCCCGCGGCGGAGTTGATGAGCACGTCGAGCGAGCCGAGCGCGCGGGCGACCTCGTCGACCAGGCGCGCGGGCGCATCGGCACGCGAGAGATCCGCGGAGAACGTGCGTCCTTCGCCGCCACGCTCGTTCGCGAGCCGCGCAGTCTCGTCGGCGCCCTCCGCCGACCTGTGAAAGTGCACGGCGACACGCATTCCCTCGGCGGCGAGCGCGAGGGCGATGACACGCCCCACGCGCCGCCCCGCGCCGGTCACGAGGGCGACGCGGCCGCGGAGCTCCACGTCAGTCCCGTGCCGGAGCGGTGGGCGTGACGACGCGCTGCGGCATCACGCGACGCGCTCCCGGGCACGACGCGCGGCCAGGCGTGCCTCCTGCCGCTCGAGCCACTCGACGCTCACGTGCATGCACCCGATCGTGCGGGGCCCGCCCCGCGCGCCGTGCCAGTCGGAGCCGCCGCTCGGCACGAGCCCCAGCTGCTCGGTGAGGAGCAGGAGGCGCGCGATCTCGTCGGGTGAGTGGCTCGGGTGGCGCACCTCGATGCCGTCGAGACCGACCGCGATCAAACGGTCCAGCCGCGGCCGCACGGCGTCAGCGCCGGGGTGCGCGAGCACGGCGATGCCGCCGGCATCGTGCACGAGTCTGATCGCATCGGCGACCTCGAGTCGCAGCTTGGAGACGTAGGCCGGGCGGCCGGCGCCCAGATACCGGTCGAACGCGTCGCGGTGATCGGCGACCCATCCGCCGGACACGAGCGCACGCGCGACGTGCGGCCTCCCGATCGCGCCACCGGCCGCGTGCGTCACGACGCTCGCCATGGTGATCGGAATGCCGAGCGAGTTGAGGCGCTCGACGATCTGCTCGGCGCGCGTGCGGCGCCCATCGCGAAATCGCACGAGGTGTCGCTCCAGCTCCTCGACCTGCGAGAGGTGCAGGCCGAGGAGATGGGTCTCGTCGGCGCCCTCGGCGGCGCTCAGCTCGACGCCGGCAATGACGCGCACGCCGAGACGGTCGCCGGCTGCCTGGGCCTCGGGAACTCCGGCGAGCGTGTCGTGATCGGTGAGCGCGATGACGGCGAGTCCCACGCCGGCCGCCGCTTCCACCACGACCGCGGGCGCGAGCGCGCCGTCGGAGGCGGTGGAATGCATGTGCAGGTCGACCTTGCGGTCGGCCGCCGGCGCTGATCCCGGGAGTGCGCTCACGTCACGTAGCCGGCCTCGGGCGAGGTCTCGCTCGGCTGCGAATACGTGAACAACCGCCGCAATTCCTCGTCCGACATCTCGAACAGGGACCGCTCGCGCGAGCGCGTGCCTGTCGGCGAGTAGCGCGTGACGCGCACCTCGCGCTCGTCCCCGCTGCCCGCGATGAACAGGAGCGCGAATTCGTCGCGGTCGTACTGCGTCACGCGCCCGGACGGAAACACCTTCCACTCGCGGCCATCGGCCGTGATCGATCGACTCGGCATCTCAGGTCAACTCCACTTCGCTATAGATGCGGCCGGGGCCCTGCCGCTGCTCGGGGGCGGCGGCCTGCGCCGCCTCGAGCGTGGCGAGGTCCGGCCCTTCGGCGAACTCGAGGTAGGCGCCGGGGAGGCCTGCCTCCTCGAACGCCCAGAACCTGCAATTCATGCGCGCGTAGTGCTCGCGTTTCTCGCGCAGGCGCGCGTGAAACTCCTTCCGCTCGGCGGTCGGCACGATGGTGCGCTGCAGCGCGAGCGCCCGAGGCATCAGAGCGCGGCGTCGGCGAAGGTCTCGATCCGCTGCTTGACCGCCGCGAGGTACTGGTCGGCGATCGCGCCATCGATGATGCGGTGATCGAACGAGATCGAGAAGTAGCTGCACGTGCGGATGGCGATCGTGTCTTCGCCATCGGGGCCCGCGATCACCTTCGGGCGCTTCTCGATCGTGCCGATGCCGAGGATCGCGACCTGCGGCTGACTGATGATCGGCGTGCCCATGAGGGAGCCGAACACGCCAGGGTTGGTGATCGTGAAGGTGCCGCCCTGCACCTCCTCCGGCGAGAGCTTCTTGGCGCGCGCGCGCGCGGCGAGATCATTGAGGGCGCGCGTGATGCCGGTGACCGAGAGCTCATCCGCCCGCCGGATGACGGGAACGATCAGCCCCCAGTCGAGCGCGACGGCGACGCCGATGTTGATCTGCTTCCGGTAGATCACGTTCGTGCCGGCGACCGACGAGTTCATGATCGGGTACTGCCGCAGCGCGTCGCTGACGCTCTTGATGATGAACGGCATGTACGTGAGCTTCTGGCCCGTCGTCGCCTCGAACTCGGCCCGGCGCTGGGCGCGCAGGCGCGCGACGCGGGTGAAGTCGATCTCCATGAACGACGTCACGTGCGCCGAGGTGCGCCGAGAGACGATCATGTGGTCGCTGATGATCGCGCGCATCTTGGACATCGGCTCGACGACATCGCCGGGCCAGGGTTCCGGCATCGGCGCTGCATGGGCGGCGGCGCCGGGCGCGTGCATTGACGGCGGGACCCGACTCGCGCCGGCCGCGCCGGACTCGAGGTACTGCATCAGGTCCTTCTTGGTCACCCGGCCGGCGATACCGGAGCCCTGGAGGGAGGCGAGCTCGACGCCGTGTTCGGCGGCGATCTTCCGGACGAGCGGTGAGGATCTGGAGCGGAGACGGTCCTCGAGGGTGGCGCCGTTGCCGCGGGGCGACGGTGCGGGTGCGGATGCGGCGGACGGATGAGAGGCGGCAGCGGGTGGAGTGGCAGGTTGTTGTCGGGGGGGGCCCCCCGCGGCACCAGCCACCGCTCCAACGGCCGGCTGTCCGCCCGCCGCCGCGCTCCCGGACGACGCCGTCCCCGCTGTCGCGCTTCCCGCGCCGACCGCCGCGCCCTTCTCCGTCTCCATCCGTGCGACCACGGTCTGGACCGGCACCGTCTCCCCTTCCTGGACGAGGATCTCCGACAGCACGCCCGCCGACGGCGCCGGAATCTCCGCGTCCACCTTGTCCGTCGAGATCTCGAAGATCGGCTCGTCGCGCTTCACTTCGTCGCCCACCTTCTTCAACCACCGGGAGAGCGTCCCCTCGGCGATCGACTCCCCCATCTGGGGCATGATCACGTCGATGCGTGCCACGGATCAACCTCGCTCGGATTCGTTCGCGCTCCGCCGCGAGCGGCGCAACGCCATGATCGTCAACGTGGGCAGCGTGACCAGTCCGATCAAGCCCCCGATCCCAGCATAGACGTGCCAATCGCAGGCGGGAAGCCCCTCACCCGGCGTACACCCGCGGGCCGCGCCCACCCACTTCCCGATCAGGATCGCCACCATCGCTCCGGCGAAGAATCCGGCGACCGACATCAGACAGCCGACGGCCACGCTCTGCTGCCGCTGGCTGATCTCCGACGAGCCCGACATTCAATACGCCGCCAGAGCCCGCGCCGCCCGCACGATGTCCGGTGTCTGCGGCAGCACGTAGTCCTCGAGTGGGGGAGAATACGGCAGGGGCACGTCCGCAGCCGTCACCCGCATCACCGGCGCGTCGAGCCACTCGAAGGCCCGCTCGTTGATCCTCGCAGTGATCTCGCCCGCGACGCCGCCGGTGCGCGTGTCCTCGTGCAGGATCAACACCCGGTTCGTCTTCTTCACCGTCGCCTCGATCGCTTCGTCGTCCATCGGCAGCAGCGACCGGAGGTCGATGACCTCGACCGCGAGGCCGTCCTGCCGCTCGAGCTGATCCGCCGCCTCGAGCGCCTTCCAGACCGTGGCCGCGTAGGTGATGATCGACAGATCCGTCCCCTCGCGCGCCGTCCGCGCCTTGCCGATCGGGACGACGTGGTCGCCCTCCGGCAGGGTCTCCTTGATGCGGCGGTAGAGATACTTGTGTTCGAAGAAGAGGACGCAATCCTCGTCCCGGATGGCCGCCTTGAGCAGCCCCTTCGCGTCGCTGACGGTCGCGGGATAGACGATCTTCAGCCCCGGCGTGTGCAGGAACGCCGCCTCGGGGTTCTGCGAGTGGAAGGGCCCGCCGCGCACGTACCCGCCGCTCGGTCCGCGCACGACCATCGGGCATGGCAGCATGGCCCGATACCGCGCCGTCGCGACGTAATTCGTCAGCATGTCGTAGGCGCAGGAGATGAAGTCGATGAACTGCATCTCGACGACCGGCCGCATGCCCATGTGCGCCGCGCCGGCGGCCGCCCCGACGAACCCCGCCTCGGAGATCGGCGTGTCGATCACGCGCTTGTCGCCGAACCGCGCCAACAGGCCGTCGGTGACCTTGAACGCGCCGCCGTAGGCGCCGATGTCCTCGCCCATGCAGAAGACGTTCGGGTCGCGCTCCATTTCCTCGAACAGCGCCTGCCTGATGCCCTCGAGGTACGTCGTCTCAGCCATTCCAGGTTCCCCACCCCGCGGGCCGCTCGTGCTCGTCCACGGCGGAGCGCATGCCCTCGCGGTACCATGCGGCTTCGGCCGACGGCGGATCGGCGTATACGCCGATAAGAGCGTCACCCGGCTCGGGCATCGCCGATCGCTCGGCCTCGTCGGTCGCCGCGTCGATCTCGCCGGCGACGCGCGCATCGACCTCCCGCAGCGCCCGCTCGTCGAACCCCTCGCGCTCGAGCAGCACGCGAGCGTAGCGGTCGATGGGGTCGTTCTCGCGCTCCCACCGCTCGATCTCGCCCGGCGGGACGTAGGACTGGCTGTCGTGCTCGGCGTGTCCCTTGCGCCGGTAGGTCATGAGCTCGATGAGGGTCGTTCCCTCGCCGCGGCGCGCGCGGTCCACCGCGCGCTTCGTGACCGCGTAGACCGCGAGCACATCGTTCCCGTCCGCCTGCCATCCCGGAACCCCGTACGCGAGCGCCTTGTCCTTGAGCTCGCGAACCGCGGTCTGCTGCGGGAGCGGTGTCGAGTAGGCATAGCCGTTGTTCTCGACGATCACGACCAGCGGGCAGCGCTGCACCGCGGCGAAGTTGATCCCCTCGTGAAACGCGCCGGTGGACGTCGCGCCGTCGCCGACATACACCAGTCCGACCGGCGACCCCGCCTCGCTCCAGCGCGGGTCGCGCTCGCCCCGCAGCCGGAACGAGAGGGTGACCCCGGCCATCACGGGCACCATGTCGCCCAGGTGCGAGATCTGTCCGATGAATCCACGCTCGATGTCGCCGAAGTGGATGTTCAGCTCGCGGCCGCGCGTCGGTGAG